>SKUG01000213.1 GCA_007122215.1 Thermoleophilia bacterium
AGGCCGACGCCGCCCTCAGCGGCCTTGCAGACGCCCTGCTGGGCGGCGGACGATCCGCCACCCGCCCGCCCGCCGAGGTCGATGCGGCGATGCTGGCGGCGCTCCCTGCCCCCGCTGCCCGGGCCCTGGTCGCACACTGGCTGCGCCGCCACGGCCTCGGTCGAGCGCTCAGCGAGCGCACCGTCGATGCGGTCCTGCGCTTGACCGCCGGGGGCGACAGCGGCAACAATCGCTCCCGACCCGGCATCGACCTTGCCGCTGCCCGCATCGAGCTCGCGGGCGACCGGCTGCAGCTGTCCCCCCACCCCAAGGAGCCCGGCCCGGCATGAGCACAGCCACGCACGACCTCGTGATCGACGAGGTGATGGTCGAGGCCGACGCCCTCCAGCAGCGGGTGGCCGAGCTGGGCCGCACCATCAGCGAGGACTACGCCGGGAAGGACCCCCTGCTCGTGGGGATCCTCAAGGGCGCGGTCTTCTTCATGGCCGACATCGTCCGCCACGTCACCGTGCCCTGCGAGCTCGACTTCATGGCGGTATCGAGCTACGGCACCGCGACCGAGTCGTCCGGGGTGGTGCGGATCATCAAGGACCTCGACTCCTCGATCGAGGGCCGCCACGTGCTGATCGTCGAGGACATCATCGACTCTGGCCTGACCCTCTCCCACCTGGTGCGCACGCTCGAGCTGCGCAACCCGGCATCGGTGGAGATCTGCGCGCTGCTGGTCAAGCCCGAGCGCCGGGTCGTCGAGGTCCCCTGTCGCTACACCGGGTTCGAGATCCCCAACCGCTTCGCGGTGGGCTACGGCCTCGACTACCGCGAGCGCTACCGCAACCTCGACTTCATCGCGGCGCTGCACCCCTCGATGTACGAGCAGGACGGTGAGGGCGAGCCCCGGCGCGCCTCGATCCCGACCGGCGAGGCCGGGCAGGCCTGATCGGCGCCACTGCCGGCGGCAGGGCGAGCCCAGCGGCCAGCCAGGGCCCGGCTTTCGTGCGCTGCTAGACTGTGGCGCGTGATGGTTCGGGCGCCTCGGCGGTGCCCGGTGGCGTGGAGGCGCGCCCCAGCGAGCCAGCGGTACGAAAGGCCCCCAGCGAGTCCATGAATCCCCGCATCCTCCGAGGCGCAGCGCCGATCCTGATCGTCTCCCTGCTGCTGGTGTTCATGCTCTCCCGCAGCATTGGCGGCGGCCCCGACGACGCCAACACCTACCCGAAGCTCTTCCGCCAGATCGACCAGAACCGGGTCGACACCATCCGCGTGTTCCCCGGCAGCTTCCGGATCGAGGTCACCCCCAAGCGGGACGAGGATGGCGGGCGCCCCTACACCCTGGGCTACGCCTCCTCCCAGGACCTCGCGGAGATCTACAACCGGCTCGAGTCCACCGACCAGCTCGGTGCCTACCGCCCCCAGCCGGTGCAGGGCACGAGCCCGATCGCCTACATCCTGCAGTTCGTGGTGCCGGTCGCGATCCTGCTGGTGGGCTGGTTCTACATCATGCGCCTCATGCAGGGTGGCGGCGGCCCTGGCGGCGGCCGTGGCGTGCTCGGCTTCGGCAAGAGCCGCGCCCGGCAGGTCAGCCCCGACGCCCCGAAGGTGACCTTCTCGGACGTCGCCGGCGCCGACGAGGCCGTCGAGGAGCTCTCCGAGATCCGCGACTTCCTCGCCGACCCGCGCCGCTTCCAGGCGCTCGGCGCGCGGATCCCCAAGGGCGTGCTGCTCTTCGGCCCGCCCGGGACCGGCAAGACGCTGCTCGCGCGAGCGGTCGCCGGGGAGGCTGGCGTGCCGTTCTTCTCGATCTCCGGCTCGGACTTCGTGGAGATGTTCGTGGGCGTGGGCGCATCGCGCGTGCGCGACCTCTTCGAGCAGGCCAAGCAGCACAGCCCCTGCATCGTCTTCGTCGATGAGATCGACGCCGTCGGCCGCCACCGTGGTGCGGGCCTGGGCGGTGGCAACGACGAGCGCGAGCAGACCCTCAACCAGCTGCTGGTGGAGATGGACGGCTTCGAGATGCACGACAACATCATCGTCGTGGCCGCCACCAACCGCCCCGACATCCTCGACCCGGCCCTCCTGCGCCCCGGGCGCTTCGACCGCCAGATCCGCGTCGACGCCCCCGACCGGCCCGGACGAGAGGAGATCCTCAAGGTCCACACCAAGGGCAAGCCGCTCGACACGAGCGTCGACCTCGGCAAGATCAGCGGCCAGACGGCCGGGTTCACCGGCGCCGACCTCGAGAACCTCGTCAACGAGGCGGCGCTGCTGGCCGCCCGCCGCGGGCGGAAGAAGGTCACGACCCCGGACCTCGAGGAAGGGATCATGCGCGTCATCGTCGGGCCCGAGAAGAAGGCGCGGGTGATGACCGAGCGGGAGAAGCGCGTCACGGCCGTCCACGAGATGGGGCACGCGCTGGTGGCGCACTTCCTCGAGCACGCGGACCCCGTGCACAAGATCTCGATCGTCGGGCGCGGCATGGCGCTCGGATACGTGGTCTCGATGCCCAGCGAGGACCGCTACACCCAGCGGCGGGTGGAGCTGATGGCCCAGCTCGCCCAGGCCCTGGGCGGGCGCACGGCCGAGGAGATCGTCTTCGGCGAGTACACCACCGGCGCTGCCAGCGACCTCAAGAAGGTCACCGAGACCGCCAAGCGGATGGTGATGCGCTGGGGGATGAGCGAGGTGCTGGGCCCGCGGGCGTTCGGCCATGACAGCTCCCAGCCCTTCCTCGGGCGCGACTTCCACTCCGAGCCCGACTACAGCGACGATCTCGCCCGCCAGATCGACGACGAGATCCACGGGATCATCGAGGAGGCCCACGAGCTGGCCCGCAGCGTGCTCGGCGAGCACCGCGAGCAGCTCGAGGCGCTCGCCGACGTGCTCGTCGAGCACGAGACCATCGACTCCGACCAGTTCGAGCGCCTGCTCGAGGGCGTGCCCGCTGCCGAGGTCTTCGCCGCTGCCGCCAACGATGAGCCTGCCGGCGAGGACGCTGCTGCAGGGGACGAGGCTCCCGGGGCGCCCCCCGCCGACCAGCGGCCGAGTGGTCCGGCGATCCCTCCCCGGCCCGAGCTCGGAACCGAGCGCTACGACCGGCCCGACGGCGACGGTCCGGGCCAGGGGCCGCGACCGTGACGTCGGGCCCGAGCCACGGTGGTGCGGCGCCCACGGTGCCAGCTCCTGCGACGGGTGCGCCGCCGACCAGCGGCAGCGTGGAGCTCGCCGTGCGCGGCCTGCGCGTCCACGCCCACCACGGCGTCCTCGAGG
>SKUG01000184.1 GCA_007122215.1 Thermoleophilia bacterium
GGCAGGCGAAAAAACGCGGTTTGGTCGACGCCGTTTGCGCCCCCGAAAACCTTCTCGATCTGGCCGTGCGAAAAGCAGTTCCCGGAGAAAATCGTCCGGGCCGTTCGGTCATGGCAGCGGCAACGAGCCCGTCGCCCAGATCGATGCGATCGCCGCCATCCTCGCCGGTGGCGACCTGCCGCTCTACCCCGGGTTCGAGGTGCTGGCAGCCACGATGGCATGGATGGGCGGGGATGCCTTCGCGCCCTACACCCTGCATGGCCTCCTGGCTCTGCCGCTGCTGGTGCTGCTCGGGATCGCCCTCAGCGTGCTTGCCGGGTGGCGGGGGATCGGTCGTCTCGGTACGGTGGCGCTGGTGATCGTCGGCATGGCCGCCCCCGGGCTGGCCGTGCAGGTCGGCCTCGCCCAGCCCGCCGCGGTGCTGGCAGCCGTGCTGACCGTGCCACTGACGATCGCCACCCTGCTGGTGCGGCGTGACCGAGGCTGGGCTGCCCTCGCGGCGCTGTATGCCGGCGCTCTGCTGGCCACCGGTGGGCCACCCACGCTCCTGCTGCCGGCCGCGATCACCGTTGCCTGGATCGTCGTGCGGCGCGGCACCCACGAGCACAAGCCTGCGGCCGAGCAGCCCCTGTCGACAACGCGGTCGGCGGTGCCGGCAGCGCTTGCCGGGATCCTCGGGCTGGTGGTGACCAGCCCCGGCCTGCTCGCGCTGGCGGGCACGCCGTGGCGTGCGCTCACCTCCAGCGTGGGGGAGGCCCTGCGCAGCTGGCCGTTCATCTGGCTGGATGGTCGGGGCGAGGTGACCGTTCCGGCAGAGCCCATCGAGCTCGCAGCCTTCGCGCTGGGCCCACTGCTGCTGGCATTCGGGAGCATCCATGCCTGGCGCAGCCAGGACCGTCGCGAGCTCGCGATCATTGCCGGGGCTGCCGGAGCCCTCGTGGTGGGCGGCCTGGTCTCGACCTGGAACCAGACCAGTGGCCTGCTCCTGATCGAGGCCACACTCATCGTCGGCGCACCGCTGCTGCTGTTCGTTGGGATCCGCGTGATCGGCCTTGGCCGCGGTGCTGCCGCGGATGCGTCGATGCTCCGCGGCGCCGGGCCGGCGCTGGCGTTCGGGATGCTGGCGATGGTCACGATCGCCGCGACGGTGACCTCGGCAACGCGCTTCATTCCCGCTCCGGCAATCGCTGCCGGGAGCATTGCCAGCGCCGACGGGCCCGTGCTCAGCACCGTTGCCGACCCCTGGCTGGCCGTTGCCACCGACGCGGAGGTGCGCTGGGACCCCGACCTCGTCGACTTCGACGAGGTCGCTGCCGCACGCGGCAGCGACGGCCTGCTCTTCGGCAGCTGGGGCGCGGTGGTACGGGCGGTCGATCCCTTCGCCTCTGATCCCCCCGTGAACTACGTCGCCCGGCCGCTGGCCACGCCGCTGGCCGTGGAGGTCTTCGACCGCGTCGACCTCCTCGAGGCCGCTGCCGAGGTCGCCCCTGACGGTGCTGCAGGGGGCCACGCCGCTGCTGCTGCCCCTGAGGGTGCCACGCCGGACGAGCCGAGCCTCGCGCCATCCGATGGCCCCGGCGATGACGATGCCGTCGTGGATGGCAGTGCAGGTGGCGCGCTCGGCCTCGACGGGATTCCCGAGGCGGCCTTTGCCGGGCTTGCCGATGCAGGTGGCGGGAACGCCCTGACGGGCATGCCCCGGGTGCACCTGCCCGTCGAGCCCGTCGTTGGTTGGGGCGTGGGGGGAATCGTCGTGCCCGGCCTGCAATCCCTTCCCGCGCTGCCCCCAGCGACTGCGGAGGCGCCCGTGCGCAGCGTGGGATGTCCTGCCGAGCCGTCGCGGCTGCCGCTCGGGGTTGACTTCCCGGCTGCCGATGCCCCGGCGGGGGATGTCCCCGGGGAGTGGCGCCTGGGGGAGGTCGGGTCGCGGCTCGGAGGTGATGGCGCAGCGCGGGAGCTGCCCGTGGCGGCCGAGCTCGACCAGGATGCCTCCCTCGAGACCTGCCTCGCGGTGCGGATCGATGATCCGCAGGTCGGCGTGCTGGCCCTGCACGTGCGCACCATCGGCGTCGTGATCGAGCCGGATGTCGGGCGTGCCGAGGCCGACGCGGCGTGGTCGCTGGGTGACGGGCCGGGTGCGGGCCCGGGCGAGGTGCAGCAGTGGCTCGTGTCAGGGGAGCCCCTGGCCACGATCGACTACTCATCCAGCGGCCTGTTCGGGCGCTTTGACATCATGCTCGAGACAGACCCCGCGGCCGTGGTGGAGCTCGCGGGCTCGGCCCTGACGGGCGATTCTGCCCCGGTGGCGTCGCTGCGGGGCGGGTACGGCTCCTGGAGCCGCGTCGTGCGGGACGTCGAGCTCGGCGGCGTCCTTCAGGTCACCGCGCCGACGCCCGGCGCGCGGATTGGCAGGCTCGTCGCCCGGCCGTCGGAGATCCCGTCCGAGGTCACCTTCCTCGTTGACATGGCCGCGGGCAGCGTTGCCACCTGGCCGCCCATCGAACCTCGGCCGCTCATGACGCTGGGCGTCGTCGACGTGGCCCTGCCAGGGGCCGGTGCGCCCGCCGGTCGCGAGCCTCGCGAGGTCGTGCTGCGCTATCGCTCCAACGCCGGCCCGGGGTTCGACACCACGCCCTACCGGGTGATGCTCGACTGGATCGCGGGCTTTGCGGGCTCGGCCGCCCCACCTCCTGGTGGGGGCGACGACGCGCAGTGAGCTGCACTCCTTCTCCCGCTGCGACACCTGCGGGATGATCCTGAGCGCATCCTGAGCCTTCGGGGAAGGACTCGGCGCACCCGTGGCGAAACCACTCGGTACAGGGCTGGGAGACCAGTCCTGGCAGATCCTTTGGGGGCAAAGGGGACGTTGGGGCCCGCGTCCGGTGCGGCGGGCCCCAACGCAATTCTGCGGCCATGTCCGCCTCGTCCCGTTCGATCCTGTCCGATGCCTGCAACAAACCCCCGGGGGATCGGCGACATGCTGGAGACGGGTCGCTTCCAGGCCCGCAGCGTGGACGACAGGCGGCAGCGGTGGCTGCCGGACGGGCAGGTGTGGATGTTCCAGCGCAGCTGGCAGGCCTTTCGGCGAGTGGATGGACCCGGCGACGCATCGGCGGTCGAGGCGCCCGAGCTCAGCCGGGTGATGGACCTCGATACCTGGTATGACCGGTTCGTGGTTGCCGCTCGTTCCCATGGCCAGATGCCCTACGTGGTGGAGGGCTTCTTCGAGGTCTGGGATGCCGTGCGACGTGGCCATGTCGTGA
>SKUG01000009.1 GCA_007122215.1 Thermoleophilia bacterium
GCGCGCCCCGGACGGGACCCGCGTACGATATGGCACCGGATGCGTGCCGAAACGCACGGACGTTCCCCAACTCCTGCACCTGGCCGGCTTGCGCGTAGGATTTGGCACCGCACGCGCACCTTTTCCTACGCGCAGCGCCTACCGTGCCCCCGGCCAGCCTGCGCGTAGGATTTGCGACCGTATACGCACCTTTTCCTACGCGCAGCGGCCACCTCGCCCCCGCTGCACTCGCCCGGGATCCGCTGCACCCGTCCGGGTCCCGCACCCCCGCCTGGGATCCGCGTCCGATTCGGCACCGTCGGGGTGCTCGATCGTACGCGGATCCGGCTGGGCCGTTGAGCGAACGGAACCCACGGACGATTCGGCACCACCGCGATGCCAGAACGTACACGCATCGAGCCGACGCCCGCGGCGGGAGCGGAAGCGGGAGCGGAAGCGGAAGCGGAAGCGGGAACGGGGCACGCAGGTGCGCGAGCGCCCGGGCCGTGTCGGGCCGGGGAAGTGAATGGCCATGGGGCGGGAGCGGACGCACAAATGCGCTCACGGAAGCAGGGCGAGGCGGAGCAGGGCAAGAGTTGTGAATGCGCTCAAGGGGCGAGGCGGGGGTGCCGACACCGGCAGGCGTGAGCAGTGAACCTTCCAGCCCCGATCCCCATCCCGAGCCCGGACACCCCTCGCCCCCGTCGCCGATGGAGGACTCCGCCGCCGGGGATGCGCTCGACACCGCCAACGGCCAACGCCCGCTGCGGCCGGCGCCGCCGGGGCACATGCCGTACCTGACGACCCGCACCCGCGCGCTCGTCAGCTTTGCCGTGGCGGCGACCTGGGTGATCCTCAGCGTCTGGATCGGCCAGGCCTGGCTGCATGACGTGGCGGCGGTGATCGGGATGCCGCTCGCGATCATGGTGCTCACCGGGATCGCCTGGCTGCCGGGCTACCTCAACATGCAGCTGCTCGTGGCACTGCTCTTCGATCGCCCCCCGGACCTGCCGCAGCTCGACGACCTGCCCGACTGCACGGTGCTCGTCGCCGCCTGGAACGAGGAGGACTCGATCGAGCGCTGCGTGCGGTCGATCCTCGCCTCGCAGTGGCCGGGCGGGCAGCTGCGCGTGGTGGTCATCGACGACGGCTCGACCGATGCCACCCGCGAGATCGTGGAGCAGGTTGCTGCCGAGGATGAACGGGTGGAGCTGATCGCTGCCGACCACGGCGGCAAGGCGGCAGCGCTCAACACGGGCCTGGCCTCCACCAGCGACTGGATCATCGCCACCGTCGATGCCGACACCGTCCTGCACCCGCAGGCGCTGCGCCGGGCCGCCACCCGGATGCTGATCACCCCGAAGTGCGTGGCGGTGGCCGGATCCCTGCTGGTCGACAACGATGACCGCCTGCTCACGCGCATGCAGTCGTACGACTACATGTTCTCGATCGCGTCGGTCAAGCGCGAGCAGGCGCTCCTGCACTCCACGCTGGTGGCCCAGGGAGCGTTCAGCGTGTACATGGGCTCGGCCGTGGCCGCTGCCGGTGGCTGGACGGACTCGATCGGCGAGGACATCGTGCTCACCTGGGGGATGCTCGAGCGCGGCGCGTGGACGAGCTTCGAGTCGACCGCGGTCGCCTGGACGCACGTGCCGGGGACCCTGCGCGGCCTGGCCCGCCAGCGCAAGCGCTGGGCACGGGGAATGTTCGAGGGGCTGCGCGCCCACGGCGCGGAGCTGCTGCGATCCCGGCGGCTCGTGACCCACAGCATCCTCGGCAACGCCGCCTTCCCGCTCGTGGACCTCGCGTTCACATTCGCATTCATCCCCGGCATCATCCTCGCTCTGAGTGGCAACTTCATGCTCGTTGGCCCGCTGACGCTCGCGGTGCTGCCGCTAAGCATGTCGATCGTGCTGGTGATGCGCCTGCGCCAGCGCCGCGCACTGGCGCAGGTCGACGTGCACCCGCCCACCCATGCCGGCGGCTTTGCGCTCTGGTTCCTGACCTACCAGCTGCTGCTGGCCCCGGTCAGCGTCGCCGGGTACGTGGAGGAGCTCCTCAGCCTGCGCCGCCGCTGGTAGGAGGCTGGCTCGGCAACGGCACATGTCGCGCCCCGAGCTACGCCACCCCCAAGGAACCGCGCCCGGGCCCGGGCGCCCCCCCAGAACTCTTCCCGGGACTGCCATCACGAGCCAGCGGGCAGGACCCTCGCATGGCACGACGCACTCGCACCAAGCTGGGGACATGGCGGCGGATCGCATCGGGGGCGTGGGGCCCGCCGACCGATCCGCAGATCTACGGCAGCCTCGACGTCGATGCAACGCGGATGCTGGAGTGGATCGCCGCCGAGCGCGAGCGTACCGGCGTGAGGCTCACGCCCACCCACATCGTCGGGCGGGCCCTCGCGCTGGGGCTGGCCGCCGCGCCCGAGCTGAACGTGCTGATCAGCCGTGGGAAGGCGATCCACCGGGAGACCATCGACGTGTTCTTCATCGCCTCGGTCAAGGGCGACGACGAGCTGAGCGGGGTCAAGGTCGAGCGGGTCGACGAGCGCAGCGCCGTAGACCTTGCCCGCGAGCTCGGCGAGCGCGCCGCGAAGGTCCGCCGTGGCGAGGACGACGTCATGGACCGCTCCAAGAAGCTCGTCAACAGTGCCCCCATGCCGCTGCTCAGGAAGGTGATCCGCCTCGGCGGCTGGCTCACCAGCGATGCGGGCCTCGATGCCCCGGGCATGGGGCTGCCGCGCTACCCGTTTGGCAGCGCGATGGTGACCAGCGTCGGGATGTTCGGGCTGACGCATGGCTATGCGCCGCTGGCGGCCTACTACAAGGTGCCGCTGCTGATCATGGTCGGGGCGCTGCACGAGGCCCCGGTTGCGGTCGACGGACAGGTGGAGGCGCGGCAGGTGCTGCCGATCACCGCCACGATCGACCACCGCTACATCGACGGCAGCGCGCTCGCGCGCTTCGCCGCGGCCGGCAAGGCCTACCTTGCCGACCCGGGCGCCTTCGAGCCGTCCGAGTGACCGCGGCGCGCACCTCGCGCCCCGAACGCATCCGTCCCAGGGCATGAACGCCATGGCCCCGCGGGCAACCACCGACCAGCTAGCGAGCGGTCACGCGCACGTAGGTCGGGCGGCTGGTGGCAGCCCGGGTGGTCGGGCCTGCCAGCAGCCGGGCCCGCACCATCCAGCTGCCGGCGCGCGGCGGACGCACATCGTGTCGGACGCGGGTGCGGTTGTTGAGGCGGCGTGTGGCGCGGGCCTGCAGGCGCCAGC
>SKUG01000090.1 GCA_007122215.1 Thermoleophilia bacterium
CAGCAGGGGCAGCACGGCAAGGATCAGGAAGGTGCCGGCGAGGATCACCCCTGCGCTGGTGATCACCCCGCCAGTGGTTGCCAGCGCCCTGGAGGTCGCAGCCCTCGTGGGGATGGTCTCGGCGTCCTCGCGGATGCGTGCGGCCAGGAAGATGTTGTAGTCGATCCCGAGCGCCGCGGTGAACAGGAAGATGAAGGTGATCGTCCCCGGGTCGACGCCGGGGTGCCCGAGCACGCCGACAAACAGCACGAACACGATGCCGAGCGTGGCGGTGAAGCTGACGATCACGGTGCCGAGCAGCACCAGCGGTGCGACGAGCGCCCGCAGCAGCAGCATCAGCAGGAGCGTGATCGACAGCAGCACGCCCGGGATGATCACCCCCAGGTCGCGCCGGTTGGCAGCGGCGATGTCATGCTGCTGGGCAGTGGGCCCGCCCACGAGCGCTCCCGCGTCGGCCGGGAGGGCATCCGCGAAGCCGTCGCGCAGGTCGGGGATCGCCGCGAGGGCCTCCTCCGACCAGGGGTTGGTGTCCATCGTGAACTCCACCGCCTGCTGCACGCGGCCGTCGGCCAGCGTCCGCGACGGGCCCGGGGTGGCGGTGGCCACCGCGGAGGACGCCTCGAGCACGCCGATCGCGGCATCGAGGGCCTCCCCGGCTGCGGCCTCGCCGGACTCCAGCACGACGGTGCCGGGAGCGAGCGCCCCAGGTGGCAGGGTCTCCTCGATCACGCGGATGCCGGCGATCGACTCGACATCGCCCGTGAAGAAGTCGAGGTCGCTGAGCTGCTGGTTGTCCACGGCGACAAAGCCCAGGGACATCACCACCAGGAGCGCGGTGGTGGCGGCTCCCCAGCGGTTCGGGTGGCGCTCGATCGCACCGGCAAGCCAGCGCCACGGGCCCGAGTCACCGCTGGCGCGACCACCCACCCGGGGAATGGATGGCCAGAACGCGCGGCGCCCGAGCACCACCAGCAGCGCAGGCAGCAGGGTCATGCCGCTGAGCATCGCGGCGGCGATGCCGATGATCAGCGCCGGGCCGAGCGACGAGGTGGACTGCAGGTCGGCCAGCAGCAGCACCAGCATCGAGGCGATCACGGTGCCGCCGCTGGCGAGGATCGCCGGGGTGGTACTCGTCACCGAGCGCCGCATGGCGTCCATGCGGTCGTCGCTGCGCACGAGCTCGTCGCGGTAGCGGGCGACGATCAGCAGGCAGTAGTTCGTGGTGGCCCCGAAGATCAGCACCGTCATGATGCCGGTGGTCTGCCCGCTGACCACGAGGTCGAGCGGGTCGATCAGCAGGTACAGCACCCCGGCTGCCAGCGCGTACGCGGAGAACGCAGCCACCAGGGGGACGAGCGCGATCAGCGGCGAGCGGTAGATGACCAGCAGCAGCACGAGCACGAGGATGCTGGTGCCGGCCAGCAGCGTGAGGTCGATCGAGCCGAAGACCTCCACGGCATCGGCGTTGATCGCCGCCGGGCCGGTGACCCAGGTCTCGACGGGCAGGCCGCCCAGCTCGGCGGAGACGCTGTCGCGCAGCTCGGAGACCACCTCGAGGACGGTGTCGGCGTCGGATGCGTCGACCACGGCCGGCACCTCGGTGGTGGTGCCGTCGACGCCCACGGCAGCGGTGGCGGGGCCGGGCCACACCTCGAGGGTCGGCATGCCGAGCCAGCCCTCGACGCTGCCCATCGAGGCGTCGACCTCGCGCAGCGCGGAGTCAAGGTCGGCCAGCAGACCAGGTGCGAGCTTCCCCGCCTCCGCACGCATGAGGATGATGGCCGGCGCGGTCTCGCCGTTCTCGGCAAGGCCGTCGGCCAGCGCGGTCGCGACCTGCGTGGACTCCGCCGATGCCGGCAGGAACTTCGCGGACTCGTTGGTGGTCGAGGACTGCAGCTTCGGCTGCAGGGGCGCGGTGAGGCCGATGGCCACGAGCCATGCAACGAGCATCACGCTGATCCCGGTGCGGGTCGCGATCGTCCGCGCGAGGCGTGCCGGCAGGCGGTCCGAGCGGTCACGGCGCCGGGGCTCCTTGGCAGCTGGTGCGGAAGATGTGCGGTCGCGCAGCTCGGGCATGGCCGGCCTTTCGGGGCGGTCGTGGATGGTCCATGATCCTACGCAGCCGAGGTGGCGAAGGTTCAGGTGTCGACCCCGAGCGTGAGCGCCTGGCCGGGGCGCAGCACCTCGACGGAGGTCGCCGGGCTGCGCAGCCCGACCGAGTGGCGGAAGCTCCTCGGGGCGTGCTCCCAGACGGGCTCCATCAGCCGCCGCAGCCCCAGCGGGTGGTAGGTCCCCCAGTGCACGGGCACGGCGACCTGGGCCTGGACCAGGTCGACGGCTGCCGCTGCCCGCTCGGGGTCCATGTGCCCCGGGCCCAGCCGCCGCCACCAGCCGCCGATGGGCACCATCGCACACTGCACGGGCCCGGCGTGGGCGAGCTCCTGGCTGAGCTCGGTGTCGCCCGCAAACCACACGCTGCGGCCGGAGTCCGGGTCGACGACGTATCCCACGGCGCTGCCCTCGGCCAGCCGGCGGTGCAGGCGCGAGCCATCGTGCACGGCCGGGACCACCGCGACCTCGACGCTGCCGACCTGCACCGTGTCGAAGGTGGTGACCTCACGCACGTCCGCGCCCGGGAAGGAGCGACGCAGCAGGCGCGCAGCCCCGCGCGGGGCCACGAGCACGGCCTCGGGGCTGTCCCGCAGGACCTGGCGCAGGGAGGCGCGGTCGAGGTGGTCGTGGTGGGCGTGGGTGAGCAGCACCGCATCGATCTCGCGGGCGTGGGCAGGGTCGACCGAGTCGGGGCGCCCGAGGTGGGCGATGCGGCGGCGCAGCACCGGGTCGACGAGGATCCGGTCACCTGCGGTTGCATGGAGCGCGCTGCCGTGCCCGAGCCAGGTCACCGTGGCCGGGCCCGGTGTCGCGGGCCGTGCCTGCTGCTCTGGCGCGCTGCCTGCCATGGTCCCAGTGTAGCTGCGAGCCCGCAGGTCAGCGGCGGGGGACCCGCCCGGCCAGCAGGCTGACGATCCCGGCCACTGCGACCACGAGGTAGATCTGCCCGACCAGGGACGCCGCGAGCGCCAGCACCCGGGCAGACCCCGTGGCCGGGACGATGTCCCCGTAGCCGGTCGTCGAGAGCGTCACGTACGACCAGTAGACCGCGTCCCGCAGCTCGGTCGTCTGGCTGCCAATCGTCACCATGCCCTGGAGCTGCGGCTCACCGCTGAGCGCCGCGACCCCCACCAGGA
>SKUG01000080.1 GCA_007122215.1 Thermoleophilia bacterium
CACCGAGCTCGCTGGGCTGGGGCAGGGCCGCCAGGACGTACAGCGCCTGCTGCACGTCGACCTGCCCGCCCTCGCTGCCGAAGCGGGGGAACTCCCAGCGGTCCTCGCGGTTGTAGAAGGCCGCCGGATCCCCCATGTGGTAGGTCGCCCACACCGCGGACTGGACGTTGAAGAGGTCCTCCGGGTAGCGGATGTGCGCGCGGACCTCGTCGGGCATGTCCGCACCGTCGGTGAACAGCGACGGGAAGATGTTCGACCAGGTCTTCACGACCGGGTCCTCGTCGTCGACGATGTAGAAGGTCACCGCTCCCTCGAAGGCATCGACGGTGATCTTCACGGAGTTGCGCCAGTAGTTGATGCGGTTGCGCTGGACGATGCGGCTGGCCATCTGGTTGGGGTCGACGATGGCATCGGCCGTGTCGGCGTAGGGGAACCGGTCGGACGTCGTGTAGGCGTCGATGATCCAGATCAGTCGCCCGTCGACGATCGCCATGTACGGGTCCTGGTCGAGCGTCAGGAACGGTGCGAGCTCACGCACGCGGTCGGTGATGTTGCGCCGGAACATGAAGCGCGACTCGGGCGTGATGTCCTGGTTGAAGACCATCCGGTAGTCCCGGAAGCGCAGTGCCATCGCGGCACGACGCGTCGCCGACGACATCTCGATCCCGCCGGATCCCTGGTAGCGGGTCACCACGAGGCTGTCGGAACCGGTCGCCTCCTCACCGGCAGGGTCGTCCCCCTCGACGGCCGGGTCGACGGGCTCGCCAGCCTCACCGTCGGCAGCGACGTCGACCGGATCGGGCAGCTCGGACTCGCTGGCCCCGCCCTGGGGAAAGTCGAACTCGCCACCACGGGTGTTGACGATCACCCAGTCACCACCGGCGAGCTCGTCGCTCTCGACCTCGCCGTAGTAGATCTCGGGGCGCTCCACCACGAGGTCGGTGTTCGAGCGCGGGGGGATGTCCTGCACCACGTTGACCGGCAGCCCCTGGGAGTCCGCCTCGTTGACGTAGCTGACGACCACCCCGTACCCGTGCGTGAAGCGCAGCCGCTGTCGCACCCAGGTGTTCGGTGGCGGTACGGCGCTCGGGATCAGCTCGCGTGGCGAGACCATGACCTGCCGGTACTCGCCGTCGATCTCGTAGCGGTCGACGTCGGTGTCGAGGAAGTTGTAGTACGGCTGGAACGACTGGCGCTGGTTGATCGCCAGGCGCATCTGCGGGGGATCCCAGAGCCGGACGTTGTCCGTGGTGCCGCTGGCCTCCTGCAGCTGGTCGAGGTCGAGCTCGCCGCTCGTGCGCACGTCACGCTGGACGACGTCCTGGAGGCCGTAGGCCGTGCGGGTGAAGTCGATGTTGTTGGCGATCAGCGGCGTCTCGCGATCAAGCTCGTTCGGGGAGACGATGAACTGCTGCACGCCGCCCGGGATCAGCGCCAGCGCGATGATCGTGACGCCGACGTAGGAGCCCACTGCCGTGAGGATCGCCCGCGGGTTGCGGGAGCGGGCGTTGAGGAACAGCCAGATCGCGAGCAGGATCCCGACGACCATCAGCACCCACATGCCGGGAATCCGAGCCACGCGGTCGGTGAAGCCGACCCCGGTGACGTAGCCGTTGGACTCGCTGACCATGCTCCACATCGCCAGGCGGGTGCCGGCGACCTGCAGGAGCAGGAAGAGCCCGACGAGCACGGAGGCGTGGCCCACCGCCGCCGGCGCGACCCGCCCCACGGGCGCATAGCGGATCACCCCGGTGGCCACGTAGACCACGCCGACGACGATCGCCGAGACGATCGTGAGCACCTGCAGGAAGCCCACCAGCAGCTCGAGGAACGGCATGGTGAACATGTAGAAGGAGACGTCCCGGCCGAAGTGAGGGTCGGTCACGCCGAAGCGCTCACCCCCGACGAACCGCAGCACGACCTCCCAGCGGCTG
Organism: Thermoleophilia bacterium; assembly: GCA_007122215.1. Classification (GTDB taxonomy): domain Bacteria; phylum Actinomycetota; class Thermoleophilia; order Gaiellales; family SKUG01; genus SKUG01. The sequence continues at coordinate 1,935 of SKUG01000080.1, forward strand.
CCCATGGCGAGGCCCGCGAGGATCGAGATCAGCAGGGTGACCGCCAGCGCGATGGGCCGCATCACGACCACCGGCAGCACCGGCTGCTCCGGCCCGGCCTCGGCGGCCTCGGGATCGGCCAGGAAGGGGATGTACATGTCTCCGCGCGCGACCCGCAGGGCTGCGAGGACGTGGGCCCCGATGAACAGGAATGCGAGCACGCCGGCGCCAAGGCCGATGCTGACGGCCCACTGAATGCGCTTGAGCAGGACCTCCCGCTGGTCGAGCTCGGCAAACCAGAGCAGCTCGGTCCAGAGGTTCACGAGGTTGCCGACGACGATGACGATCGGCACGAGGATCGCGAGCAGCCAGACCCAGCGGGGGACCTGCGGCGGAGCGGCCTCGTTGGCGTTCGGGCGGATCGGGCGTACCGGGGAGTCGTCCATGCGCCGGACCCTACCAAGCGCTCAGCAGGTGATGCGCATCCCTCCGCGGTGCCGTCGGACCGAGCCTGCCGCATCGACCACGAACACCTCGACGTCGCGGGTTCCGGGCGTGCACCGCCAGCGCACCGACAGGCCGTCCGCCGGGGTCCAGTCGGAACCGACCCAACGGCCGTCGACGAGCACGCCTGCGGCCCGCAGGCCCAGCGGGCTGCCGGCACCGATCCGGATGTCACGCCAGGCGGTGCGCGTCCGCTGGACGCGCTGGACGCGCTGGAAGCGCACCCGCCGCTCCCAGACGAAACCGCGGGCTGTCCGGTAGTGGCGGACCTCGCGTCGCGCCCCACGCTGGCGAGTCTGGGTCCAGCGGTAGGAGCCGTACATGGGTGCCCGCCGGATGCGCTGCCAGCGGCTGGCACGAACGCGCTGCCAGCGCTGGACGCGGCGGCTGGCGGTCGTGTAGGCCAGCGGCCCTGCGGTCACCGACGCGATCGACGGAGCCGCAGCCGGGGCCGGCGGGTCCACGGTTGGCATGATGGCGGCGGCCTGCACTGCTGCGTGCGCATCCACCATGCCATGCCCCCAGGTGGTGTCGTAGCCGGCCGGGCCACGGTCGCGGGCCGTGCGGCGCAGGGTCGCCTCGACCTGGCGGCCGTCGAGTCCCTGCGCGCGCAGCAGCGCTGCCACGCCCGCCACGACCGGCGCGGCCATGGAGGTCCCGCTCATGGTCCCGTACCCGGTCCCGGGAACCGTGGCGAGGATGCCGGCCCCGGGGGCAGTGAGGAAGAGCCCGGGGCCACGGTTCGAGAAGCCCGCCACCTGCCCCTGCTGGGTGGTTGCACCGATCGCCAGGCAGGCACCGTACCTGGCAGGGTAGCCGAGGTTGCTGGCACCCTCGTTGCCGGCGGCACAGGTGAGGACGCTGCCGCGCAGCTGGGCGTAGTGCACGGCCCGCTCGAGCAGTCGCGAGTCCTGGCTGCCGCCGAGGCTGAGGTTGATGACCTCGGCCCGGGCATCGGCGGCCTCGATGATCGCGCTGGCAATCCACGAGTAGTAGCCGGAGCCGTTCGCGTCCAGCGCACGGATCGCGAGGATGCGGGCGCCCGGTGCCACGCCCGCGATCCCGATCCCGTTGTCGGTGGCGGCGGCAGCGGTTCCGGCGACGTGGGTGCCGTGCCCGTTCTCGTCCCGCGGGTCGTTGTTTCCGTCGACGTAGTCGCGTCCGAGGTCGACCTTGTCGATCAGGTCCGGATGGGTGTAGTCGACGCCCGTGTCGATGACCGCGATGGTCGTCCCGTCAGCGACGCTCGTGCCCCATGCCTGCTGGGCCCGTATCGCCCCGAGCGCCCACTGCTGGGACAGGCGGGGATCGTTCGGGGTCCACGTGACCCGCGCGACGTGGTCCCGCTCGACGAAGGCGATGTCATCCCGGGAAGCAAGCTCGCGTGCCAGGGCTCCTGCGTCGCCGGAGACCTCCACGGTGGCCGCAGCGAGCACGGACGGCAGCGGGGTACCGGCACGGCGAACGCGGCTGCGGCTGCGCTGCCCCGCCCGGGCAAGCGCCTCGACCTGTCCTGCCTCCGAGACCCCGGGCGCGAACCCGACGACCAGCCGCTCCCCTGCGAGCGCGGATCCCGGCAGCAGGGCGGCAGCGATCCCGGCGAGCAGGAGCGCGGTCCAGGTACGTGGTCGGCAGGTGGTCACGGTGACTGCTATCGGCGCGATTGCGGCCAGCTTGAGGGGCGCCAGCCGTCCCGGGCCATGCGGGCGGCTCATCCCGTCTCGGAGTGCTTCGGTCGGGCACAGCCGTTGTGCTCGGTCCGCGATGCCGTGGCGACCTGCCCGGCACCGTCCTCGGCCCGGGCGACGAAGCGGACGGCACCACCCCTGCACTGCCAGAGGAAGGTCACGCTGTCGGAGGTTCCGCTGGCCGGCCGGACATCCAGCGGCACGGGGTGGCGCGCATGGTCGACCGACAGCCCGATGGAGGCAAGGCCGAGGTCATCGCTGGCCGTCACCCGGACGGGCCGCACCCGGGCCATGACCGGCACCTCCACCGACTCCCGCACGAAGTGGAGCACCCGCGACCGCACGAGGTTGCCACGCACGCGGACCTGGATCACGCGGCGGCGTGCCCCGCGCTGCTCGACGCGGTTGCCTGCGCGCACGGTGGCGCCATGGGGATGCCGCTGCCGGGCGGGCAGCGACTGGGTTCGCACGAGCCGCCAGCGGTGGACGGTGCGCGTCCCCACGCGGGCCACGCGAACGGCACCTAGCTGGATGGACACCACGGCAGGGGCCTCGTCGACGGGTGGCTCGGGGTCGACGGGCGGCTCCGGATCGGCCGGCGGTTCGGGGTCGACGGGTGGCTCGGGGTCGACGGGTGGCTCGGGATCGACGGGTGGCGCGGGATCTGCCGGTGGCTCGGGATCGACGGGTGGCTCCGGATCGGCCGGTGGTTCCTGCCCATCGTCCAGGGGAGGCAGGGGCGTGAACAGCGTGCTGCCCAGCGCCACGGCCGCACCGGTGGCAAGGCGACCATGGCCGTACTCCACGTCATAGCCTGCCGGGCCCAGGTCGACGGCGGTCCCCAGCAGCGCTGCAATCGATCCCGACCGCGACCCGCCCAGCGAGCGCAGCAGGGCAGCGCTCCCCGAGACCAGTGGCACCGCGAGGGAGGTTCCGCTCGCCGAGGCGTACCCGCCACCTGCCATGAGGGTGAGGATGTCTGCAGCCGGGGCGACCATGTCGAGGCCGGGGCCGTAGTTCGAGAAGGGAGCCCGCACGTCTGCCTCGGTCGTGCCGCCGACCGAGAGGCAGCGGGAGTGTCGGGCCGGGTGCCGGAGCGTCGACTCCCAGGAGTTGCCGGCCGAGCAGACCACGACGATGCCGGCGTCGACGGCCCGGGAGATCGCGTCCTCGAGCAGCAGGCTGCGCTCGCTGGAGCTGACCGAGAGGTTGATCACGTGGGCTCCGTTGTCGACGGCCCAGTCCACGCCGCGGGCGATGTCGGACATGTATCCGAAATCGGCATTGATCATCGCCCGGACGGGCAGGATGCGCACGCCCGGTGCGACCCCGTGGTAGCTGGCATCGGCGCTGGCACCTGCCGCGATCAGCCCGGCGACACGGGTGCCATGCCCGTCCGGGTCGGTCGTGATGGCCGACCGGTCGATCGCGTTGAATCCGCCAAGGACGCTCCCGGCAAGGTCGGGATGGTCGGCACTGATCCCGGTGTCGACCACCGCCACCACGATGTCGGGCCGGCCCGTGGTGTACTGCCACGCCTGGGCGACCCCGATCCGCTGCATCGCCCACTGCTCGCTCAGGCTCGGCTCCTCGGGAAGCACGTCTGCGTGCCCGTCCACGTCGAGGGACGCATGGCGAACCCGGGCAGAGGCGTTGAGTCGCTGGATGACCTGCCCCCGGGCATGGCGGGGCGTCACGACCACGGCATCGAGCCCGGGAATGGCTCCCTGCTGGAGCTGCGCAGGAGTCACGGGAGCACCTGCCGCCGCGAGGGTCGCAACCTGCTGCCCGATGCCCGTGCCGGGCTCGAACCTCACCACGATCCGGTCAGGGGCGGCGTGCGCGCTCACGGGCCCGGCCACCAGCAGTGCCATGGCACACGCGTGCAGCAGGAGGTGTCCGACCCAACGTCTCACTATGGTCAACATCGACCATTTGCAAGCAGACTTTAACGATCATGACATTTCGCAAACAGAGGCCGTGTCCGGGCCCGCCTGCTGCCAGTCCCACCACGGGCAGGGGCCATGCAGGCAGGTGAATCGAGGAGCTCCCGTCTCCCGGGCGGCACGGGAGGTACGGAGTGGAGGTAGCCGGGCTCGAACCGGCGGCCTCTACGCTGCCAGCGTAGCGCTCTCCCAACTGAGCTATACCCCCGCGGGTCGTGCCTGGTTTCGCAGGCACCGGCGAAGTGTAGCAAAGACGGGACGGGATCGATGCGCGCTGCCGATCCGGATGGACCGCTGCGAGCCGGCTGCCCCGGTCAGCCGGCTGCTGCCTCCGGCGTCGAGCCAGGCGAGGTCACCGAGTCCTCGTGGTGCCGCTGCGGAAGCTGCGACCAGAGCGACTCCAGGCGGTAGAAGGCCCGGGCATCGGGCGTGAAGACGTGCAGCACGACGCCACCGTAGTCGAGCAGCAGCCAGTTGTGGTCGGCATCGGACTCGCGCAGCCGGGGCCGGCCGTGTCCCGCCTCGCGCACGCGCCGCACGACCTTGTCGGCGAGCGCCCGCACCAGCCGCTGGTTGCGGCCCGTGCAGATCACGAAGTAGTCGGTGTAGCTGGCAACCGAGCGCATGTCGATCGTGCAGACGTCGGAGCCGTGCTCCTCGATGGCCAGCTGGGCAATGAGTTCAGCCAGTGCGGCAGGGTCGCGATCGTGCATACGCCCTGATTGTACCCCGGCGTGGGCGTTTCCACCCCTGCACGGCCGCAGTTTGGCCGTTCGTGGCCGCAGCTCACTGCGACCTGGCCGGTGCCCGGTGGCGCAGCACCTCGAGGACGGCAGGTGCCACCTGGTCGGCCACGAGCCCCCAGTCGCCCTCCCGGATCGCCGCCCGCAGCGAGGTCGCATCAATGTCCGGCGGAGCGCCCTGCAGGACGTGCACGCGACCGCCGGCCTCCTCGACCACGCGGCCTGCAGCAGCAAGTGCCGGTGCCGCGACCTGGGCGGGCCGGGGCGCCACGACGATGGTCCGGCCCCGCACGAGGTCGCGCCAGCGATGCCAGCCATCCAGCCCCACGAGCTGGTCGGCACCCACCAGCAGGGACACGGGCCCGCCCCCGTGCGCCGACTCCAGCGACTCGAGGGTGTCGACCGCGTAGGCCGGGGACCGCTGGAGGTCGACCTCGCTCACCGTCGCAGGCAGGTCGGCAAACGCCAGCACGGCGAGCTCGTGGCGCGTCCTGGCCGGCAGCAGCATCCCCTGCCGGTGCGGCGGGTCCCCGACGGGAGCGACGATGAGCTCGTCGACCTCGAGCTCGTCGAGCGCCGCCGCCGCGACGCCCATGTGTCCGCGGTGGGGAGGGTCGAAGGTCCCCCCGTAGAGCAGGCGCATCAGCCTCGGACCTGGCCGCTGCCGCGAACCAGCCAGCGGGTGGTCATCAGCTCCCTGGGTCCGATCGGCCCGCGGACGTGGAGCTTGTTGGTCGAGATCCCGACCTCCGCCCCCATGCCGAACACCCCGCCGTCGGTGAACCGGGTCGACGCGTTGTGATAGATGCAGGCAGCGTCGACCTCGCGACCAAACCGCTCGGCGGCCGCCTCGTCGTCGGTGATGATCGCCTCGCTGTGGCCGGTTCCGTAGCGGTTGACGTGGTCGATCGCGGCCTCCAGCGAGTCGACCACGCGCAGCCCGATGTCCATGTCGAGGTACTCGGTCTGCCAGCCCTCCTCGTCCTCGTGGATCCGCACCCCCGCCGCATCCAGCGAGCGGGTCAGGCGCTCGAGGAGCCCGTGGGCGTGGTCGCGATGGACGAGCAGGGTCTCCGCGGCATTGCAGACGCCCGTACGCTGGGTCTTGGCGTTGAGGAGGATCCGCTCGGCCATGGCTGGATCTGCGGAGGCATCCACGTAGACGTGGCAGTTGCCACCCGCAGCAGCGAGCACGGGCACCCGGGCGTGCTCGAGCAGGAAGCGCTTGAGCCCCTCGCCGCCACGCGGGATCAGCAGGTCGACGCTCCCCTCGGTGGCGATCAGCTCGCGGAAGCCGTCCTTGTCCAGCGGGTCGTAGAGCATGATGGCGTCTGCGTCGAGGCCGCTGGCGACCAGTCCTGCGCGCAGCGCATCGACCATGGCGGCGTTGGTGCGGCGGGCAGCGGTGGAGCCACGCAGCAGGATGCCGTTGCCCGTGCGCACCGCGATCGCGGCGGCATCGGCAGTGACGTTGGGCCTGGCCTCGTAGACGACGGCGACCACCCCGAAGGGAACCCGCACCTTGCGCAGCTGCAGGCCGTTGTCGAGCTCGCGCCCCTCGACCCGCTCGCCGACCGGGTCGGGCAGCCCCGCAACCTCCCGCACCGCAGCCACAACGCCTGCGAGGCGGTCCCGGTCGAGCATCAGCCGGTCCAGCAGCGCTGCCGTGGTGCCCGCCCCGCGCGCATCGGCCAGGTCTGCCGCGTTGGCATCGAGGATGGCAGCTGCATGGGCATCGAGCTCGTCGGCCATGGCCTGCAGCGCCGCCGTGCGGGCTGCGGCATCCACCGCCACCAGGCTGCGGGACGCCGTCCGGACCCGTGCCGGGTCAGCCGCCGGCTGGTTGCTGGAGGGGCTGCGTGTTGGCATCTCGTACCGCCAGTGTGCAGCGGGAGACGCAGACGCACCTCCCGCGATCGTCATGGACCTCGGCCTGCCAGACCTGGGTGGTGCGCCCGACGTGCAGGGGCGTTCCCGTGCAGCGCACGGTCCCCGAGCGCACCGGACGCATGTGGTTGGCGTTGATCTCCATCCCGAAGACGCGGCGGTCGGGCCCGGCCTGCAGGCCTGCGCCCACCGACATCACCGTCTCGGCCAGCACCACCGACACGCCGCCATGGAGGAACCCGTAGGGCTGGTGGTGGGCAGCGGTGACCTCCATCTCCACCACCACGCGCTCCGGCGTTGCCTCGACCAGCTCGATCCCGAGCGTTCCCAGCACGGTGCTCTCGAGGTTGGTGGTGTGTGGACGTGGATCCCGGGACATGGGCAGGCGATACCCGGGATCAGGCGGCCTGACACGTCTCGCCCCCACCTGCCCACGGGGCATGCAGGCTGCCGGACCCAGGCAGGTCGACAGGGAGCCCAGGCCCGCTCCGGGCCATGCATGGTCGGGCGCGCGCCCGGGTAGTCGAGCAGCATGATCACCTTGCCGCCACCCGTCCCCACCCGCAACTTCAGCGACTTCCAGGAGCGCCTCGAGCCGCAGTGGCTCGAGCAGCGGTTCGCGTCGATCCTCGACCGCATCGAGCAGGCTGCCGGGGACACCGACGCCATCGTCGATGCCCTGTGGGAGTTCAACGGGCTGTCCCGCCACGTGCGCACGCACGTCGTGCGCGCCAACCTGGAGTTCCGCCTGCACAGCACCGACGCTGGCATCGCCGCGGAGAACCGGCGGCACAGCGTCGAGGTGATGCCCGTCATGTCCGCCGCCCGGCGACGGCTCGCGGGGATGGTGGGAGATGCTGTCGACCCGGAGGCGCTGGCCGAGCACTTCCCGGCACACTGGTTCCGCAAGCTCGCGCTGCAGGCCACCGCGGGATCCGATGCCACGGCACGGCTGCAGGGGCAGATCGAGGACCACGTCATGGCCTACACCTCCACGGTCGCAGCCGGACGGTTCGAGTACGAGGGCAGCTCGCGCCCGCTCTCCCATGCCCGTCGGGCAGCCATCGACCCTGACGACACGCTCCGCCGCGACGCGTTCCACTCCTACATCGAGTGGTGGGAGCAGGCCGCGCCCACGCTCCAGGACGCCTTCGACGGCGTGCTGGAGGCGCGCCAGGAGGTGGCCCAGCTGCTGGGGATGCCCGGGTATGCCCCCGTGCGCTACGCGGACCTGGGCAGGCTGGACTGGAGCCCCGCGGAGGCCGGTCGCTTCCGGGATGCCGTCGCCGAGCACCTGATGCCGCTCGCGCTGCGCATCCGCCGGGCCCAGGCGAAGGAGCTGGGCAGCATCCGGGTCCACCCCTCCGACAGCGGGTACTTCCCCGGCAGCTCGATCCCGGACCTGCGGGTCCGCCCCGAGGATGAGCTCGAGGCGGCATCACGGGCCTTCCACCGGCTCGACCCGAAGCTCGGACGGATGATCGACCAGACCATCGCCGACGGGCGGGCGGACGTCCTCACCCGGGACGGCAAGGCTCCGGGCGCCTACGTGGCCACCTTCCACGACCAGGGGCTGCCGTTCGTCTACCTCAACAACGTCGGCATCGGCCGCGACGTGAAGACCCTCGTCCATGAGTTCGGGCACGCCTTCCAGACGCTGCTCAGCGCTCCGATCGAGCTCGTCGACCTGCGCAAGCCCACCCTCGAGGCATGCGAGGTCCACTCGATGACCCTCGAGATGCTCACCCTCCCGCACGTCGACGAGCTGCTCCACGAGGACGACCTCGAGCGCTACCGCTACGACCTGCTCGCCCAGGGCGTGCTGCACACCGGGATGTCGAGCGCGCTGGATGCCTTCCAGCACCTGCTCTACCGGGAGGATGGGAGCTGGCCCGATCGCGACGAGCGCGCCGATGCCTGGCGCGGCCTGGCGGAGGTCTTCCTGCCGGGCATCGACCACGATGCGACGCCGTGGTGGTCGGCCAACCGCTGGCTGACGACCCGCCACGTCTTCCTGTTCCCGTTCTACTACCTGGACTACGCGCTGGCACAGGTCGTCGCCTGGCAGTTCCTGCCCCTCATGGAGGCAGATCCCGAGGCAGCGATGGAGCGCTACCTCGGGATCTGCCGGGCAGGTGGCACCGCCCCGTTCACCGAGCTGGTGGAGCAGGCGGGCCTTGCAAACCCCTTCGATCCCGAGACCGTGGCCAGGGTCGCCGCAGACCTCGCGACCCGCCTCGACCTCGTGGGCGCCCCCGCCTGACCCGCGGTCGCTGAAACCAACCCGACCACGGTTCCCGACACCCCGATGAGGACACGCGCCGTGGGGACGACGCTGTCCGGACAGGACTCAGGACGAGGGTTGGGTGATTCGTGACGGTGCTTCGCGCAGGAGCAGGGCTCGAGCAGGTACATGCGACCGGGATGCTGCGTGGCGTTCGCGGCTCCATCGGCCTGGTCACCGTCGAGCCCGAGGTCTCCAAGGGAACCGCGCACTTCATGCGGGCCATCGGCGAGCGCGGTGGCATGCCCGTCGTGCTCAACAGCCGCGACCTCACCGTCCACGCCGCCCACGAGGGCGTGCAGCTGCTGCTGGCGGGCCGGGAGGCTGCAACCCTGTCCTCGGTCGTGGGCCGCGGCGGTGCCCACATCACCGACCAGGGACTCGTGGCCCTCGGGGCACTGGAGCGGGGACTCGTCGCCAGCCAGGGCGCCGTCCCGACCATCAACCGGGCCGACGCCCTGATGGTCGCGCGCAGCAAGGCGCTGACCCGGGACGCGCTCGCTGCCCATGGCGTGCCGCAGCCCGACCCGACCTTCCGCGTGCCCATCGGCGACGGGCTCGACGCAGGCGTCGCTGCCGCGGCCGATGCCATCGGCGGACCGCTCGTGATCAAGGCGAGCCGCGACATGGGCGGGAACGGCATCCGCTTCCTGCCCGACGCGAGCGACGGCGCCGCGATCGCCGCAGCCCGCGATCTCGCCGGCTCCGGTCGGGGCGGCGAGGTGGTCGTCCAGCCCTGGTACCGCGAGGCGGCCGGCCGCGACATCGGCGTCTACGTCGTGCGCTCCCCGGAGGGCGACCACGTCCCCCGAGCAGCCTTCATGCGGGTGGCACCGCCCGGGCAGGCTGCGTCCAACACCAGTGCCGGGGGGACACCCCACGGCCTGCGGCTGGGTGACGTCGTGCCGTGGGAGATGCGGGCTGCCGATGGCAGCGTGGAGTCGG
>SKUG01000063.1 GCA_007122215.1 Thermoleophilia bacterium
CAGCTCGCCGAGGAGCGCCTCGAGGCCAGCGCCGGTGGGGGGATGGTCAGCGTCACCGCCAACGGGGCTGGTGACATCCTCTCGGTCCGCATCGATCCGGCGGCGATCGACCCCGACGATGTCGAGATGCTCGAGGACATGGTGCTCGCCGCGGTCAACGAGGCCTCCCGCCAGGCGGGCGCGCTCGCCCAGCAGCGGATGGGTGCCGTCACCGGCGGCATGAACCTCCCCGGCATGTAGGCCGGGGCAGGGCCCGTGCACACGCCCCAGCATGCGTTCCCGGCAGCGCTCGAGGAGCTCATCAACGAGCTCACGCGGCTGCCGGGCATCGGCCGGCGAACCGCCCAGCGCCTCGCGCTGCAGCTGCTGCGCGGCGATCGCTCCCAGGCCCTGCAGCTGGCGACGGTCCTGCGCTCGGCAGCCGAGCGGATCACGAGCTGCGAGCTCTGCCACGGCCTGGCCGAGGCGCCCCGCTGCAGGATCTGCGCTGACACGCGCCGGGACCCGTCCCTGCTGTGCGTGGTCGAGCAGCCCACCGACGTGCTGCTGATCGAGCAGGGTGCGGGCTTCCGCGGTCGCTACCACGTGCTCGGCGGTGCCCTCTCGCCGATCGACGGGATCGGCCCCGGGGAGCTGCACCTGGCCGACCTCGCACGTCGCCTCGACGCCAGCGTCGAGGAGGTGATCATCGCCACCAGCCCAACCGTCGGCGGTGAGGCCACGGCCTCGTACGTGGCCGAGCTCCTCGCGGGGCGGGTGCGGATGACGCGGCTGGCGAGCGGCATGCCCGTCGGGGTCGACATGGAGCACGTCGACGAGCTCACGCTCTCGCGTGCCTTCAGCGGACGCTCTGACATCGCGAGCCTGTAGGATCCACCGCATCGTCAAGCCGGCCCCGATCGACGTGGGCCCCTGATCCAAAGGCACCGCACCATGACAGGTTCCGCCGCATCCGACCGCAAGGTCCGAGTCGCCATCATCGGCGTGGGCAACTGCGCATCATCGCTCGTCCAGGGCGTGCACTACTACCGCGAGGCTTCCGGTGACGACCAGGTTCCCGGCCTCATGCACCACACCGTCGGTGGGTACCACATCTCCGACATCGAGTTCGTGGCAGCGTTCGACGTCGACGCCGAGAAGGTCGGCAAGGACCTCTCCGAGGCCATCTTCGCCGGCCAGAACTGCACCCCGAAGTTCGCCGACGTGCCGCATCTGGACGTTCCCGTCCACCGCGGCATGACCCACGATGGCCTGGGCCGGTACCTCTCCGAGGTGATCACCAAGGCCGATGGCCCCACCGATGACATCGCGGGGATCCTGCGCGACCAGCAGGTCGACGTCGTGATCAACTTCCTGCCGGTGGGCAGCGAGACCGCCACCAAGTGGTACGTCGAGCACATCCTCACCGCCGGCTGCGCGATGGTGAACTGCATCCCGGTCTTCATCGCCCGGGAGCCCTACTGGCGCGAGCGCTTCGAGAACCGGGGCGTGCCGATCGTCGGTGACGACATCAAGAGCCAGGTGGGAGCGACGATCGTCCACCGCCAGCTCACGCAGCTCTTCCGCGACCGCGGCGTGAAGGTCGAGCGCACCAGCCAGCTCAACGTGGGTGGCAACACCGACTTCCTCAACATGCTCGAGCGCGAGCGGCTCGAGTCGAAGAAGATCTCCAAGACCAACGCCGTCACCAGCGTGCTGCCGTACGAGCTCGAGGGGCGCGACGTGCACGTCGGCCCGAGCGACTACGTGCCGTGGCTCGAGGACCGCAAGTGGGCCCACATCCGGATGGAGGGCCGCAGCTTCGGTGACGTGCCGCTGAACGTCGAGCTCAAGCTCGAGGTCGTGGACTCCCCCAACTCCGCAGGCGTCACCATCGACGCCGTGCGCTTCGCGAAGATCGCCCTCGACGAGGGCGTCGCCGGTGCGCTGGAGTGGCCGAGCGCCTACTTCATGAAGTCGCCGCCCTGGCAGCACGACGACGACGTCTCCCACACCCGGGTCGAGGAGATCGCCCGCGCGGGCTACGGTGTCGACGCGGGGGATGCCCTGGTCGCCGCGGCGGGTGCCGAGGCGAGCGAGCCCGCCCCTGCCGGGGCCTGACCCATCGGGAGGCACCGCGTGGATGCGCAGCTGGCTGACACCAGTCGTTCGGGGACTGGCCGGCGACTGACACGTCCCGTGTCAGTCGGGGTGGTCGGTGCAACCGGCAACGTGGGCACGATGATGCTGCGCGTGCTCGCCGAGCGCGGCGTTCCGATCCGCGAGCTGCGCGCATTCGCAAGCTCCCGCAGTGCCGGCCGCACGGTTGCCAGCGGATCCCACGAGGCCGTGGTCGAGGATCTCGCGACCGCCGACCCGACCGGCCTCGACGTCGCCCTCTTCTCGGCCGGTGCCGAGCGGGCCCGCGAGCATGCCGCCCGCTTCGTCGACGCCGGCGTGACCGTGATCGACAACTCCAGCGCCTTCCGCATGGATCCCGGGGTCCCGCTCGCGGTGCCCGAGGTCAACCCCGGAGCGCTTGCCGGGTCGCCACGGCTGGTCGCCAACCCCAACTGCTCCACGATCCAGCTGGTCGTGGCGCTGAAGCCGATCCTGGACGCGGCTGGGCTCGAGCACCTGCACGTCACGACCTTCCAGGCGGTGTCGGGCACCGGGCAGGCAGCGATGGTGGAGCTGCAGGAGCAGGCCCATGGCGTGCTGGAGTCCACGGATGTCGAGCCTGAGGTCTACCCCCACCCGATCGCCTTCAACGTGCTGCCCCACTGCGACACCTTCGATGCCCACGGTGTCACCGGCGAGGAGCGCAAGGTCCAGCGCGAGACCCGCCGCATCCTCGACCTGCCCGACCTGCCCGTGGGCGTCACCTGCGTCCGCGTGCCGGTCTTCAACGCCCACAGCGAGGCCGTGCACCTGCGCACGAGCCGCCCGCTGGCCGCGAGCGAGGCCCGCGACCTGCTGCGCGCCGCGCCGGGCATCCGCGTGCTCGACGACCCGGCAGCCGATGCGTACCCCACGCCCCTCCAGGCTGCCGGCAGCGACGACGTCTGGATTGGCCGCATCCGCGCCGACGACGCCGACCCCAACGGGCTGGCGATGTTCGTCGTGGCCGACAACCTCCGCAAGGGAGCGGCCACCAACGCGGTGCAGGTCCTCGAGGCCCTGCTCGACTGATCCCGGGTCCCCGGGGGCGGGACGGGTGCCTGGTCAGCGCCTGAGGCGACTGACGATGGCAACGAG
>SKUG01000138.1 GCA_007122215.1 Thermoleophilia bacterium
ACGAGGTCCTGCTCACCGAGCAGGACGGCCTGGCGGGTCCGCATGACGTGCCGGGCCAGCGGATCCTCGGCATCGCTCGTGGCTGCGACGATCCGCTCCAGCGCCCGGCCGAGCTCCGGGTGGATGGTGTGGAACGCGGTGAGCTCGAGCCTGCCGCTGGCCTCCGGAGCGCTCATCCAGACGGCATCCACGTCGAGCCGGTCGGTCATGGCCTGGACGACCGCCTGCATGGTGTCGTCAAGCGACATGCTGGTCGCGAAGGTGCGGGAGACCTCGTACAGCGCCCGCACCTGTCGGCTCGACTCCCGCTCGGCGTCGAGCCGCAGGGACAGCTGGTGGGAGCGCTGGCGCATGCGGGTGACCGAGCGGGCGTTCTGCAGCGCCTGGCCGAGGTGCTGTCCGAGCACCTCGAGCAGGTCATCGTCACCTGGCAACAGTGCCGGGGGGCGCCCTGCATAGAGGAGCACCGCGCCTCCGAGCACCCGCTCGGAGGCGCTGATCGGCATGCCCACGATGCCGGCATGGCGGACCCCGGCTGCCTCCGCTGCGGTAGCGAGCGAGGCGGTGCGTGGATCCGAGGTCACCCGCTCGATGGTGATCGGGCGCCCACGCTCATCACCATCGGCGTCCGGAGCCCAGTGGTCGCGGGCGGCCATCGCCTGGGCGAGCGGCAGGGGAAAGCCATCCGCGGCGCGAACCAGCGCAGCCCCGACGTCCTGGCGCAGCAGCAGCATCACCGAGTCGGCTCCGAAGGCGGTCCCGAGCAGCTCGAGGATCGCCGTGACGACACGCTCCTCGTCCAGCTCCTCATGGGCCCGGGACAGGAGCTCCTGGAGTGCGCCGACACGCTCGAGCTGGCGCTGCCGCGTGACCGAGCTCCAGGCCGACTCGAGCGCCTGGCCGATCCGCTCGGCAACGTCCTCGGCGAGCGTCTGCTCCTGGCGCCCGAGCGTCCGCTCGTAACGCAGCTCGAACTCCACTGCGAGCGTGCCACCCATGCCGTCCGGGATGCCCAGCGCTGCCACGTGCGGCCGCTGGCCGGTCGCCAGGTGCATGCCGCCGGGCTCGCCGATGGCCGCGAGCACGACGGGGTTGGCGGTGTCCGAGCCCAGGGTGCCGGCGCCGGCTACCCGGGCGAGGCCCCCGTCCTCGGTCTGGCGCCAGACACGCGCGCCGGAGGCTCCGAACATCTCGTGGTAGAGGCGGGGGATGAAGCGGATGGTCTGCTCGGGCTTGACCCCGGCAACGAGCGCCCGGCCGAGCAGCCGGATCGCGCTGTGGGCAGCCGTCGTTGCCCGCGCCGTCTGCAGCCGGCCCACGTGCCGGTCGATGATGTGCTGCAGGTGGGCCGTGACGATCCGCGCGACGGAGCGATCCATCGCCGAGAGGCCGCGATCTGCTGTCCGTACCAGCCAGAGCGCGGCCTGGCGGTTGTAGCTGGACTCGATCGGGAAGACCGCGACGCGACGCGCACCGAGCACGTCGAGGGTGCGCAGCGCCGGCCGGGACCAGCCGTCGTCGGTATCGGCCGGATGCCGCAGCTCGGCCTCGACCTCCCCGAGCTCGCTGGCTGGCAGCCCGGCGTGGAGGTCCGAGCGCAGGCCCACCACCTCGCCTGCCCCGTCAGGGCTGCGGCTCCAGGCGGCCCGGGTCTCGAGGTAGGTGGCTGCCGAGTCGCGGACGCGCACGAGCGCTGCCTCGGAGCCGGTAGCCCGAGCCACGATCGCGCTCAGCTCCTGCAGCTGCTGCGCGATCGGCTCGTCCACGGCATGGGCGACGTCCACGAGCTCCGGCAGCACCCCGAGGGCGGACGCGTGCTCGCGCCGCGCAGCTGCCGCCACGACGGCGCCCTCGACCACCGGCCGCAGGCGGAAGAGCCGGTACTCGCGCTCACCGTCGAGCGGCACGGGCTCATCGGAGCCCGTGAGCACCACCCCCAGCGGCTCGTCGCTGGCATCCCGCAGCGGCACGGCCCAGAGCGTCACCGGGAGCGGGTCCGTGCCGGACGGCCGGGCCGGCGTGCCCACGGGCAGGGGTCGTGCGCTGACCCGACCGCTGGCCATGAGGCCAGCGATCGGCTCCGTGTCGATCCGGATGCTGTCCGGCAGTAGCCGCTCGGCTCCGAAGCTGCCGGCTGCCACCCAGCGGTGCTGCTCGGCTGTCGGCACGTAGAGCGTGGCCGCCTGCAGCGAGCTGATTCCCAGCACGCCCTCGCAGGCCGCTGCCGGCACCCCACCGGCATCGATCGCGCGCACGACGAGCTCTACGGCAGAGCTGAACCGCCCTGCGGCATCGGTGCCTGTCGTCGTCCCCCACACGCGCACGAGAGCCTACCTGCCGCCTGCACGCACGGCCACCGGTCGCGCGGCGATCCCGCCGGCCCGCACCGTTGCGGCGGGCCGGTGGGGGCCGGCGTTGCTAGGATGGATCCGGAATCCTCACGGGCGGCTCGGGAAGCCCCCGTGCCCAGTGACTGGCTCGCGAAGGGAACGCCATGAACAACCCACGCAACAGGAAGACGCGTCGTCGCCGCGGCGGGGGCAGCGGTGGTGGTGGCCGGCAGCAGCCGAAGGGCCCGGTCATGACGCCCCTGGGCGAGAGCACCTACGAGGCCGTCTTCGACCACGGCAACCAGGGCTACGGCGTCTGGTTCGACGGCGTCGTCCGCGAGGACCCGCTCTACCGCCAGCACTGGAAGAACAACCGGCCGATCTACGTCCGCATCGAGGAGGAACAGATCCTCATCACGCGCGACAAGCCGGGAACCGGCGACGACGAGGCCGACGAGCCTGCCGAGGCCGGCAACTCCGCCTCTCCCTCCTCCGAGGAGGAGGAGTAGCCCCACAGCTCGCGGCGGCTCGCGCCCTCAGGGCGTGAGGTCCTGCTCCCGGTCTGCTTCCTGGGCGGCCAGCTCGCGTATCACGAACGCCTGCTCACCCTGGCGCACCAGGCCGTAGCGACGCGCACGCTCGGCGAGGAAGACGTCCGTCTCGTAGTAGGCGACGAGCTCCTGCAGCTCGACGTGCCGTTCGGCCAGCTCCCGAACCTCCCCGCGCCGCTCCTGCAGGAGCGATTCGGTGCGGTGGTAGGAGAGCGCGGAACGAACCACCGGCCTGACCAGGAGCAGCACCACCAGCACCGCCAGCAGCATCACGATCCAGCGGGTCGACCGTGACTGCCCGAAGACCCTGTTGAACCACGGCTCGCGCACGCGGCGCCGGCGCGGTGCCGGCG
>SKUG01000165.1 GCA_007122215.1 Thermoleophilia bacterium
CGAAGAAGGCCACTGCGAAGAAGCCCGCTGCCCGCAAGCCCGCTGCCCGGAAGGCGACCGCGACGAAGCCGGCCGCGAAGAAGGCCACTGCCCGCGCTTCCGCAGCGAAGAAGCCGGCCGGCCGCACGGCCCGAACCGGTGCCGCCAGGAAGTCCAGCGGCCGCAGTGGTGGGCCAACGGTGGCCGAGCAGGTCTACACCGAGGTCTCGACGCTCGTCGGCAAGGGCATGGCAGTCAAGGACGCCGTCGCCCAGGTCGCCCGCACGCGCGGCATCACCGCCGGCACCGCGCAGAACCAGTACTACCGCTGGAAGCGCGAGGCCGAGAAGGGCGCCCGCAACATCGTGCGCCACGTCAAGCCGAAGGCAGGCGCGGCGACCGGTGCGGCTCGTGGGCGGGCGACTGCTCGTGGCCGCGGTGGCCGTGGCGCTGCCGGCGGCGCGGTCGACTTCGACCTCGACGCGGTGATCGCCCGGCTCGAGAAGCTGCGCGCCAGCCGCAACGAGCAGGTCGCGGTAGAGGCCTGCAAGGCGCTGCTCAGCCTGCGCTGACCGGCACGGCATCCACGACGATTCCCCGGGCCCGTCATCGCCTGTCGATGGCGGGCCCGGCTGCGTCCAGCGGGCATCGCCTGCCCGGAGTGGCTTCGCCCTAGGGCCCCTCGGTCCCCGGGTAGACGAGGTGGTGTGCCTCGAGGAACTCCCGGGCCACCTCGGAGGGGCGACGCTTGTCCTGGTCGACGCGGTTGTTGAGGTCCTGCATGGTCTCGGTGTCGAGCAGGCGGGTGACGGCGTTGATGGTGGAGGCGAGGTCTGCGTCGGCGACCTCCCCGAGCCGGCTGCCGAGGATCGGGGCGGCCTGGTACGGAGGCCAGATCTCCTTGTCGTCGGCCAGCACCACGAGGTTGTAGCGGGCGATGTGGCCATCGGTCTCGAAGCCGACGGTCGCACCCACCAGCCCATCGAGCAGGGCCTTGTACTTGAGGCCGATCTCGAACGTCTTGAAGGACTGGAAGTCGGTGCCATACGACTCGGCCAGCAGGCCCAGCCCGTCCTCGCGCTGCTCGAACCCGGGCATCCCCGCGAGGTCGATGTCCGGGGCGATTCCCGCCAGGTCACCAATCGTCTCCAGCCCGTGCTCGGCGGCCATCTCCTCGGTCACCACGACGGCAAAGCCGTTCGAGAAGGGGGTGGGCTCGAGCATCGTCATGTCGCGCTCGGCGTAGCTGTGGGCCACCGATCGCGCGATCGAGTAGCGGTCGTCGTCGGGCTGCACCGACTGCTTGAAGACGGCCGTATAGCTCGTGCCGGTGTACTCGGGATAGAGGTCGACGTCGCCGCGCTCGAGCGCCGCATCCACCACGCCGGTGGCGCCGAGGTTGAGGCGCGTGCGGACCGTGAAGCCGCGCGTGGCCAGCGCCTGGGCGTAGAGCTCGCCCAGCACGAGCTGCTCGGTGAAGTCCTTGGATCCGATCGTCAGCTCGGGCCGTGCGCCCACGTCCAGCAGGCCTGCTCCATCGAGCAGCGTCCGGGCGGCCTCGGCGGGCCCTGTCCCATCGGCGACCATCGCGTTGAGCTGTCGCATCGCTGCTCCATCCAGCGCCCGCGACACGCTGCCCAGCGTGGCCTGCAGGGCGGGGCCTGCCTGCTCGAGCAGCTCGGTGCGTACCACCGGCATCGGCGCGTACTGTGGCCAGGCCCGCCGGTCATCGACGAGCACCACGAGGTCCTCGTTGGCAAGCTCCGGGTCGCTGAGCACCCCGAAGGCGACTTCGGCGCGGCCCTGGCGCAGTGCCCGGTAGGTCGATCCCCGGGCCGTTGGCAGGACGCGCCGGAAGCTGATGTCGTAGGCATCCTGCAGCTTGGCCATGCCCGTCCGCGAGTCGAGGAACTGGCGCGGCGCGGCGAGCCGGAGCCGGTGTGCTCCACGGCGCAGGTCGCTGATGGCCTCGATGTCATGCTGCTCGGCGAGCTCGCGGCGCACGACCAGGGCGTTGCCCGAGTCCGATCCCGCAGCCGGCAGGATCGTGACGCCCGCATCCTCGTACCCTGCCGCAATCAGCGATCGCACCTCCACGGGGTCGCTGCCGGGGCGGTGACGGTTGCCGTGGATCACCGTGTGGGCCGTGCCGGTGTACTCGGGGTAGAGGTCGAAGCTGCCGCTGCGCACGCTGGCGTCGGCATCCTCGGTGCTGGCCGCCGGTGTCGCGCGCTCGACGGCAAACCCCTGGGCCTCCAGCGCCTGCGCGTAGAGCTCGGCGATGACCTGCTGCTCCGGGGTGTCCTTGCTGCCGACCACCACCCGGGGCAGGTCTGGGCGCTCGCCGGCGTAGACGTTGCCCGAGCTCACCGTGTCGGTCACCCACGTGCCCACCAGCACGAGCGCCACGGCGGCCGCTGCCGCCCCGCCACCCACGGTTGCCCAGTGTCGCGGTGACAGCGCATCCCCGGCACGGTAGCGGCTGCTGCCGGACGCCCCGGCCTGTGCCGCAAAGCGCACGCCGGCCGGCAGCACGTAGCGCTCGACCAGCGTCACCGTCACCTCCACGAGCGCTGCCAGGAGCGCCACGAGGATCGCGCCGGCCAGCAGCAGGTCCACCTGCATGTTGGAGAGCCCGGCCAGCACCATCTCCCCGAGCCCGCCGCCGCCGATCAGTGCTGCCAGCGTCGCGCTGGCAACCACCTGGACGCCCGCCGTGCGGATGCCCGAGAGCATCAGTGGGGCAGCCAGGGGCAGCTCGGCCACCAGCAGGCGTTGCCGGTCCTGCATGCCCATGCCCTGGGCAGCGTCCGAGACGTCGGCCGGGACCTCGCGCACTGCAGTGTAGGTCTGGAGCAGGATGGGTGGAATCGCGAGCGCCACCAGCGCGATCACCGATGGGGTGAAGCCCGTGCCCACGAACGGGTAGATCAGGGCGAGGATGGCCAGGGAGGGAATGGTGCGGCCGAGGTTGGCCACGCTCACCACCGCGAACGCAGCACGCTCGATGCGCGTCAGCCACGCCCCCACCGGGATGGCGATCATCAGCGCGATGGCCATCGCCATGGCGCTCATGTGCAGGTGCCGCATGAGGTGTGGCATCCACACGTCCGGCTGGCCCAGCACGATCCCGATGGCCGAGAAGAGATCCACCTATGCCACCGCCCAGGGGCGCATGCGTCGCTCCAGCTGCAAGAGCGCGAAGTCCGTGGCCAGGGCCAGCGCCGTCACCGCGAGC
>SKUG01000204.1 GCA_007122215.1 Thermoleophilia bacterium
GCGCCGGCCAGCAGCGGATGCCGCTCCGACTCCCCCGGCGCGGCGCGCAGCTCGATGCCAAGCTCCGACGCGCGTTCCACGAGGCGCGGGAGGCGTCCGGCCGTGACGGCGGCATCCCGATGTGTGAAGACGCAGACGGTACCCATCGAGGTGTCAGGTTAGCAGCGTGTCCGGCCGCCGGTTCGCATCGGCCCGTGGGCCGACCAGCAGCGCGTACTCCACGTTGCCCTTGCGCCCCTGCGGCCGCGCGGGCTGCCAGGCGTGGGTGGTTGCCCCGTGGCTGGCGAGCCCCTCGATGACCCGCTCCCGGGCCGCGGCACGGACCGTCTCGTCCCGGACGACCCCGCCCCTGCCCACGCCACCGCGGCCCACCTCGAACTGGGGCTTGCAGAGCACGACGCCCCACCAGTCCGGCGCCATGCACGCGAGCACCGGCGGCAACGCCACGAGGACAGAGATGAAGGAGACGTCGCAGACCAGCAGGTCGGGCTCGAACGGCAGCAGCCCCCGGGTGACGTCGCGGGCGTTCGTGCGCTCGAGCACGGTGACCCGCTCGTCCTCGCGGACCCGCGGATGGAGCTGGCCATGCCCGACGTCGAGGGCGACCACCGCGCTGGCTCCCTCCTGCAGCAGGCAGTCGCTGAACCCCCCGGTCGAGGCCCCCACGTCGATCGCATGCCGGCCCGCGACCTCCAGCGATCCGGCACGCCGGGCATCGAGCAGGTCCTCGAGCGCGTTGGCCAGCTTGTCCCCCGCGCGGGAGACGAAGCGCGGCAGCGCACGCACCTCCACGGCCGCATCGGCAGGCACCGTGGCAGATGCCTTGTCGACGAGCTGGCCATCCACCCGCACCTGTCCTGCCATGAGCAGCCGCTGCGCCATCCCCCGGGACTCGGCGAGTCCCTCGCGCACCAGTCGCTGATCGATGCGTTCGCGTGGCACCAGGTCACCCGGCACGGTCGCGCACGACGTCGCAGATGACCGCCAGGCGCGGCCCCCCCGGGTGGAGGTCCTGCGCAAGCCTGCGACACCGCGCGTGCTGGCGCTCGACCGCGCTGCGAACCTCGGCAACGCCGTGGGTGCTGACGGCGGTGCGACGGCCGCGTCGCTCGTCGGTGCCGGCTGACTTGCCGGTGCGGTCGCTGGAGGCAACCGCGTCGAGCAGGTCGTCGACGAGCTGGAACAGCGTCCCGAGCTCGCTGCCGCAGTGCCCATGGAGCTCCTGCGTGGCCGGGTCGTGGCCAGCGAGGACCGATCCCATCCGGGCTGCGGCGCCGAGCAGCGCGCCGGTCTTGAGTCGATGGACGTCGGCAACGTGGGGTGACCCTTCGACGTCGAGCTGCTGCCCGCCCACCATCCCGCCGGCGCCTGCTGCCCGCGCCAGCACGCGCACGAGGTCCGCGATGGCATGGGCGGGCGCGTCGAGCGTGGCGAGCATCGCAAATGCCTCGGCCTGGAGGGCGTCGCCGACCAGGATCGCCGTCGCCTCGCCATGGACGCGGTGGCTGGTGGGCCGTCCCCTCCGCAGGTCGTCGTCGTCCATCGCCGGCAGGTCGTCATGGACCAGTGAGTAGGCGTGGATGCACTCGAGCGCAGCCGCTGCCTGCACCGCGGCACCTGCCGTGCCACCCTCATCACCGGCGGCTGCCAGCAGCACCAGTGGCCTGATGCGCTTTCCCGGTGCACATGCGGAGTAGGTGATCGCGGAGCGCAGCCCCTCGAGGTGCGAGGCCACCTGCCGATCGAGCTCCCGGGACCACGGACCTGCCGGGGACCACCAGTCCTCGAGGAATCCATCGACGCCGGCGCGCGCCGACGCTGCCCACGCCGCGAACTCCGTGTCGGTGGCGGCTGCCACGGGCACTCAGCTGCTGGGGTCGGCGTGGTCGCCGTCCACCCGGTCGGCCAGCTCGGCGAGGGAGGAATCGAGCTCCCCGACGTCCTCCAGCAGCTGCTCGGCAGCATCGGCGGCCGCTGCGGGATCGAGGCCGGCGATCCGGTCGACGTCCGCCCGCAGGGTCCGCATCGCCTGTTCCAGCGAGCGGGCAGCCTCCAGCTCGGGGGAGTGGCCTGCGCCGCTCGTGTCACCTGGGTGCTCAGCCATGTCCTGCTCCCTGCCGTCGTCGCAGCATCGCCCCGAGGACGCCGTTGACCAGGCGTGCCGCGCGGAGGGATGCATATCGCTTTGCAAGCTCGACCGCCTCGTCGACGGCAACCTCGCCGGGAACGTCGCCCGCCAGCAGCTCCCAGCTTCCGATCCGCATGATGGCGCGCTCCACGGCACCGAGGCGGTCGAGCGGCCAGTCGCTGCGCAGGTGTTCCGTGATCGCCTCGTCGACCTCGGGACCGCTGGCGGAGATGCCCTCCACCAGCACCACCGCGTACGGGGGGAGGTCCTCCTCCTCGCCCCGGGCGGCCAGCAACTCGGCGACCGATGCCCCGCGGAGGTCTGCCTCGACCAGCACCTCCAGCGAGATCCGCCGGGCACTGGTGCGCCCGCGCCCGCGAGCCCTGCCTGGTTCGGACTCACCCATCAGGCCCGACCGAGGTACGAGCCGTCACGGGTGTCGACCTGGAGCACGTCCCCGACGTTGATGAAGGCCGGCACCTGGACCACGACACCGCCAGCGAGGGTTGCCGGCTTCTGGACGTTGCCCACGGTATCGCCTCGCACGGCGGGCTCGGTCTCGACAACCTCCAGCTCGACGGTGGTTGGCAGCTGGACCCCGGCCGGCTCGCCGTCGAGCAGCAGCAGCTGGACCGACATGCCATCGCTGAGGAACCGGGACTCGTCCCCGATGCGGGAGCGGTCCACGGTCACCTGGTCGAAGGTCTCCTGGTCCATGAAGACCAGCAGGTCACCGTCGGCATACAGGTACTGTGCGTTGCGCGTCTCGGCCTGCAGGCGCGGGAACTTCTCGCCGGTGCGGAAGGTCCGGTCGACGATCGCCCCGGTCTCGGCGTTGCGGAGCTTGGTCCGCATCACTGCCGCGCCCTTTCCGGGCTTGTGGTGCTGGTGCTCCATGATCCGCCAGGTGGTGCCGTCCACCTTGATGTGCATCCCGTTGCGAAACTGGTTCGTCCCGACGACCTCTGACATTGCCTGCTCCTTCCGGGTCACCCGACGGTGACCAGCTCCTTGGTGAACGTGGTCAGCACCTCGGGCTCGTCGGCGACGATCACGAGGTCCTCGATCCTGCAGCCGCCGAGCC
>SKUG01000120.1 GCA_007122215.1 Thermoleophilia bacterium
GAAGCGGTGGGTGACGGCGACCAGCAATCCCATGAAGACGATGTCGACCACGCCGACCACCCAGGTGCTGCCGAGCGCCGGAAGGTGGAGGAACGCCGGGTCCAGCGCCGTCCCTGGTCCGGCGACCAGCAGGCTGGACGATGCGGAGTGATCCACGCCCACGCCGCTGACGGCCACCCACTCCGCCGTCGGCCCGGCAAGGCTCGACCAGAGGTCGCCGAGGGATGCGGCAGCAAGCACGGGAATCGTCCAGGTCAGGCGTCGCATGCTGGAGGCGGCAGCGACTCCCGCGAGGATGCCGGCTGCTGCCAGCGGCACGGAGGCTGCAACGGCCAGCCCCATGCCGTGCAGCACGACGGCAGCAGCGAGGCTCGGCACGGCCCCTGCCAGTGCGAGCCATGGGGGCACGGGCATGGCCGTCGTCCAGCGCAGGGAGATCCAGCCGATCCCCGCGAACTGCGCGGCCGCGACGGTTGCGCGCCATGGGGCCGATGCAGTCACGCCAGCCGCATGTGCGAGGACCGCACCGACGAACAGCGCTGCCGTCACGAGCACCGGGAGTGCAAGGTGGCGTCCAAGCCGTTCCCGGGCGCGGCGCGGCAGCACCCGCCGCGTGAGCAGGGCCGCAGCCTGGGGGTGGGCGTCGGCCAGCCATCCATCGCGGCTCGAGCGTGCGTCCCTGTCGGTGCGTCCCTGCATGGGGTCGAAGCCTATCGCCGTGGCAGGCCGGGAGCTGGTCAGGGGCGAGCCCCGTGGACCGCGTAGGCAGCGATGCGCGGAGACTCCTGGAACATCCGGGGCAGGCCTGCGACGTCGGTCTGCACCAGCCCGGGGGTCGAGTTGATCTCGATCACCATCGGCCCGGCATCGGTGCGCATCACGTCCACGCCAGCGACGTCGAGGCCGGCGGCATCGGTTGCGCGCAGGGCGACCTCGAGCTCCTCCCGCCCGAGGGACTCGCTCGGGACCCGCGGGTCGAGCCAGCGCACCGTGTTGCCGTTCGGTCCATTGGCGCGGAAGTCGCCTGCGGCGCCCACGCGCTCCATCACCGCTGCCACCTGGGGGGTGCCATCGATGTCGCGAACCACCGACACCCGCAGATCGCGGGCACCGGCCTCGGCATGGAAGCGTTGCCCGATGAGCAGGCGGGGCGGGGAGGTGTCCAGCAGGTGCTCACCGGCCAGCGCGTCGAGGTCGGCGCTGGATCGGGCAAGCCACACGCTCTGGCCCCCAAAGCCCCGATCGTCCTTGACGACCAGCGGCAGCCCGAGCTCGCGGGCAGCGTGGTGCAGGTCGTCCGGGCTGCGCACGACGATGGTATCCGGGTGGGGCACCCCGCCGCGAGCAAACATCTCCGGCATCAGGGCCTTGTGGCGGGCAACGAGCATGGGCTCGGGACGGTTCACCAGGTGCGCGCCGGCATCCTCGAGCTGCTGCAGCACGGGCATCTCGTGGTCGCGTACCCCCCGGGATATCACGGCATCGGGGATGGGCAGCTCCTGCCCTGCGTGCCTGATCCCGGAGGGGTCGACCTGGAGCTGGTCGAGGTCGACGTAGCGGGGAGTTGCGCCCAGGCTGCGAAGGTCCTCGTCGAAGAGCGGCAGTGGCCTGGTGGTCGTCGAGCGGTGCAGCAGCCAGACATCGGACCGCTGGATGCCTGCCTGCGTTGCGGCATCGCGAACTGGAGCCGGCAGGTGCAGTGCTGCTGCGATCCCTGCGTGGGGGGTCGCGTGCCCCATGGCCGTGCCGGTAGCTGCCGGAGCTGCCTGCGTCGCAGCCTCAAGCGTTCCACCGCCGGCCGTCGCAGCCTGGCGCGCGGTGGCCTGCAGGTGTCGTCCTGCGGCTTCCGTGATGCCCATCGGTCCCACCTTTCGTCCTGCCCGGGCATCGGCTCGGCGGGCCAGGTCGTTGCAGCGGCAGGTCAGGCGGCGGCCGTGGCGTCGCCCGGGTCCTCTGTCGCAAGTGGCGCCGGAGCGCCGGATGCTGCCGGTGAGCCGGGGACCGGCGGGGGAGGCCCGCTCGGAGCTGCAGGGGCCGGCGGGGCACTCCCGGCGATCGGTGCGCTGGCCGGTGGATGCGCAGGGGGTGGGGGTGCCGGTGCTCCTGTGCTGCCTGCGCTCGCTGGTGGCGGCGGTGGTACGGCCGCGACGGTCTCGATTGCAGGCTCGGTTGGCCAGGTGGGCAGGGGTGCGGCAGCGGGTGCTGCCTGTGCCGGCTCGGCCTGGGGAGCTGGTGGGTCCGGCTCGGCCTGGGGAGCTGGTGGGTCCGGCTCGACCTGGGCAGCCGGTGCTGCCTTCGCTGCGTCCTCCAGCGCCTGGCGTTCTGCCGTCCACCGCCCCTCCAGGTCTGCCTGGGTGCGGTGGATCAGCGAGAAGGAGTCGGACTCCCCATCCAGCCGGATCGTGCTTCCGATGCGAGCGCGGATGGTGACGGCGGCTCCCTCGAGCTGGTAAGGAGCCTCCAGCTGCAGCGTGATGCGACTGACGAGTCCGGGCATCCCCTCGGCGTAGGCGTGGGGCAGGAGGATGCCGAAACGGTCAACGTCGAGGCGACCAACCGAATCCGATACGCGCAGCTCGTCCACCAGTCGCCCCGCGACCTGCTGCAGCAGCTCCTTCCGGTGCTCGATCGGAGGTGGGCCGCCTGCCCCGTAGTCGATGTCGACCAGCAGCAGGCCCATGCTGAGCTCCTCCCGCTGGGCAACGTGCATCCCCTGCTGGACCCGGTCGAGGAAGAGCCCGGGACCCGGGATCCCCGTCAACGGGTCGTAGAGCTCGCGTACGTACTGGTCGATGTCGTCAGGGCTGAACACCTCGTCCTCCTGCAGGGGGAATCCGCCGCGCGTGCCAGTTGCATCAACGCTTCCTCAATGACATCGGCATGGGGCGCCCGCGACTGTAGCCCCCGCTGCGTTGGTAGCTCCTTCGCCGCAGGAATAACCGCTGTATGCGGGTAGGATCTGGGTTTTGCAGGTCGCCAGCATGTGCTGGTGGACCCGAGCTGGTCGGGTCAGGTGAGCCCGCCGACCCCGGGTCCGTCGCGCCAGGCGAACTGCACGTCGACGTCGGCCGGGCCGGCGCTGGCTCCCTCGCCGGCGGCAGCCTCCTGACGCCGGGCCGACAGGCGGAAGATCGTGCCGCTGGCGACCAGCATCATCGCGCAGGCCAGCAGCACCCAGGTCTCTGCGCCGGTGA
>SKUG01000176.1 GCA_007122215.1 Thermoleophilia bacterium
AGGGCGCCGGCGGCCGGCATCAGCATCACTGCACTGCCAACGGCAAGGCTCGCGGCGATCGCCGCGAGCAGCGTCGCGCGGATCGTGGCCGGCCGTCGTGTGGCGACCCAGCTCACCCGGCATCTGCCTCCTGGGGCGGCAGGTCAGGGCAGCCAAGGCCCTCCCAGCCGAAATCGTTGCGCATGTCGATGGCAAAGCGCTCCCCGCCAAACGTCCAGGAGTGGGTCACGTAGCAGAGGTTGGACAGCATGCTGTGGCCCTCCTCGCCGGACTCGATCGCAGCGCGGAACGGATTCGATGAGCGATACGCGCGCTCGCTGTGGAACACGAGGCACTGGCCGCCATCCGCTTCGGGCGGCCCGTTCTCGTCCATGTAGGAGGCGCACTCCCGTGCCAGCGTGAGGTAGTCCACCCCGGTGCCCTCGGCGACGATCACTGCCTGGGAGAAACGTCCGCTCGGAAGCGGGTCGTCATTGCCGACGACGTCCGCCTCCAGCGTCGCCCGGATCAGCTCAGGCGTGAAGCTGGCCGGCCCGGGCCGGGATGCAGCTGTCTCGTCATCGTCGCGCATGCCGAGGCCCTCCACCGCGATCGCCTGTGGCGACGGGTAGGAGGCCGTGTGGATGACCAGCACTGCCATGCCGACGAGCCCGGCTGCGAGGCCGGAGTAGCCCGCTGCCAGGGTCTGGCCCCGGAGGCGATCGGACCTGGAGCCGTCGACCTGGCTCCGTGCCAGCAGCCACCACGCAGGCAGCCAGAGGCCGAGCGTGAGCAGCGACAGGAGGATGTGCCAGTGGCGGGCCATCGACCGGCTCCTACCCGTCGTCGGCAGTGAGCGAACCATGCGCGGCCCGCCCATGCGAGGTCCGCGGGCCGAGGCCGGCATCGACCAGTAGCCGCTGCCAGGACCTTCATGATCGCGTGGACATCTTCGTCGTGGGGATGGGTTCCCATGAAATCCATTGCATCGCATGGAAATGGCTCCTGAGGGCACCCGTCCTCCCGCAAACCATGCGTTCGCATGGATGACGCGAGTCGGTGCGTCGGTGGATCGCGCCTCGCGCATGCCCGATCCAGGTAGCCGTGCGCGGGTAGACTGCAGCGAGGACCTCGCGTGACCAGACAGGAGGGTCGCCATGCCCATGTACCACCAGCTCGGGGACGTCCCGGCCAAGCGCCACATCGCGTTCCGCTCGCCGGGCGGGGAGCTCTACACCGAGGAGGTCTTCGGGCAGGAGGGCTTCGACGGCGCGGAGTCGATCCTCTACCACATCCACTCGCCCTGCCGGATTGCCGAGGCGCTCCCGCACGAGCCGCTGGAGCTCGTGGAGTGGCTGCCGGATGAGCACGCCCACCGCCACTTCGCGCTCAAGGACTTCCCCGAAGGTGGCGACCCCGTGCAGGGCCGCCAGCCCATGCTCTTCAACGACGACGTCGTCATGTGGTACGCCCGGCCCGACCGGGCGATGGACTGCTACTACCGCAACGGCGAGGGCGACGAGCTCATCTTCATCCACGAGGGATCGGGCATCCTGCGCACCATGTTCGGGCCGCTCGCCTATGGCCCCGGCGACTACCTGGTGATCCCGCGTGGCACCATCTACCAGCTCGTGCCCGACTCGGACGCGCCCCAGCGCCACCTGGTGATCGAGACCCCCGGCCACATCCGGGTCCCGAAGGACTACATCAACGGCATGGGCCAGCTGCTCGAGCACGCTCCCTTCTACCACCGCGACATCCGCCGTCCCGGCGAGCTGGAGACCATCGACGAGCGCGGGGACTTCCTGCTGCGCGTCAAGGTCCGCCGCGGATTCCAGCCGTACCGCCTCGACTACCATCCCTTCGACGTCGTGGGCTGGGATGGCTACTGCTACCCGTGGGCCTTCAACATCGACGACTTCGAGCCCAAGGCCGGGCGGCTCCACCAGCCCCCGCCGTCCCACCTCAACTTCCGCGGCCCGAACTTCGTGGTCTGCTCCTTCATGCCGCGGATGCTCGACTGGGACGAGCGGGCCATCCCGATCCCCTACCACCACTCCAACCTCGACAGCGACGAGGTCCTCTACTACGTCAACGGCGACTTCTCGTCCCGGCGCGGCATCGACTACGCCTCGGTGACGCTGCACCCGACCGGCCTGCCGCACGGGCCCCAGCCCGGCCTGGCCGAGAAGTCGATCGGGATGAAGTCCACCAGCGAGGCCGCCGTCATGGTCGACACCTTCCGGCCGTTGCGGATCGCCCGCCCTGCCGAGCGCTGGGATGACGGCGAGTACCGCTACTCCTGGATGCACGAGGCGCGCCCCGGGGCCGAGCCGGCAACCGCTGCTCGCTGAGCGGCGGCGTCCAACCTTCAGGCAGCTGCTGCAGGGTTGCGCGGCGGGAGCCGCATTCGCCCGTGGTGTCGTCCGGCGCCCGGCCTACCATTCTGATCCATGGAGGACGGGCCAGCCATCAACGAGGACGAGCTCTCGCGCATCGGCGTCGAGGTTGACATGCGCCTCACCGACGTGTGGGCGATGGTCTTCGAGCGGGGCATCGAGAACCTCGACGAGGACTTCCTCGCCTGGCTCATGCGGCTGGCCTACGTCACCGGCTACTGGGACTCGCTCTCGGAGGCCGAGCGTGGCGCGCTGTGCACCAGCCTCGGCTACCCGGTGCCGCCTGCCAGCGGCAGCAGTGCGGTTGCCGGCTCGGGCATCGTCTCGGGTCCCTCGCAGGACGGGACGGGTCCAGTCCACGCGCCGCCGTCGCGGGTGCAGCGAGCCCCGGCGCCAGCGGGTGTGGACGAGCAGCCCCGCCGCGGCGTGATCCGTGCCAGCGTGACCCGTCACGCATTCCGCCAGCAGCACTGACCGCCCGGGTCCCGGCGGGTGGCCGCGGGCTCAGCTGCCGTCGACCGGCGTGACCTCGAGGAACGGCTCCTGGGGCAGCACGCGCATCTGGCGGTCGCCGCGCAGCAGCGCGATCAGCTCGACGCCGACCAGGTCTCGGCGCCAGCCCTGCAGCAGCGGCGATGCCGATGGGTCAGGCTCGTCCTCGCCTGCGGCAAAGATGGCCAGCGACAGCGCCTCGATGTCACGGGTTGTCCCCACGAGCTCCGGTGCGATGCCCACCTCGTCGCAGCGCATGCGCATAACCGAGGTGACGATTCCCCGGGTGGCGTTGAG
>SKUG01000278.1 GCA_007122215.1 Thermoleophilia bacterium
CCAGGTGTCGTATGGCATGCCAACCAGCACTGGCCCGTGATCCTCCCCCGTACATGGCCCGGCACGGCTGCGGCCGGGCGGATGCTCCTCACCGGGGTGTCGGATGCCAGCGGGTCGCGCGTTTCGCCGGCTCAGCCAGCGGTGATCGCCGAGCCCGAGTCCAGCGCGCGCCAGGCGGCCTCGACGAGCGCCCCGGCGCTGGTGGTGGCGGCAGTGCCCTCGGCAAGTCCTGCACGGCCCAGCAGCGGCTGGCCGCCAGCGACGCTGGCTGCATCCGCGCTGGCCAGCAGCCGCCCGATCACCCCGGGGGCCTGCCCCACGCGCACCAGCGGCAGCAGCACCCCGACGTGCTCGTCGCCGAGGATCCCGATGGTGTCGGTGGTGCGGACCTGGTCTGCACGCACCACACGCAGCGCGCGGGCATAGCCCAGGCGGGTGCCGGCCGGTAGGGTGCCAGGGCGTGCCGGGTCGGTGGCGGCAATGACCGCCACCGCGGCGACCTGCCCCACGCGCTGGGCAAGGCCGAGCGCCTGGTCGACCCGGTCGAGGAAGACCGCAGGGACCAGCAGCCCCGTCGCGGGGTCGGCACGCGCGGCCAGGGCCCGCTCGATGCTGGACTGATCCACCATGCGCACGAGGCCTACCCGGCTGCGACCATGCTTACCCGTCCAGTCCCGCCGACCTCCCGCGGCAGGGATGGCAGGATCCGTGCAGGCAGAGCTCAACCCGCACACGCGATTCGGAGGCCCATGCGCATCCTGCTCCCACCCAGCGAGACCAAGCGTGACGGCGGCACCCACCCGCCGCTCGAGCCCAGCGCGCTCGTCTGGGCCGATGCGCTCGGACAGCTGCGCGAGCGGCTCATCGACGAGCTCGCAAGCGTCAGCGCGAGCGTGGAGGAGGGGCGAGCTGCGCTGGGACTGAGCGAGCGGCAGGCGGTCGAGCTCGCCCACAACCTGGAGCTGCGCAGCTCCCCGACGATGCCCGCGATCGAGCGCTACACCGGCGTGCTCTACGACGCGCTCGGGGTCGACACGCTCGATGCGGCCGCGCGCCGCCGCGTGGACGAGCAGGTGCTGGTGGGATCCGCGCTCTTCGGGCTGGTGGCGGCAGGCGACCCCATCCCCCGCTACCGCATGTCGGCAGCGGCACGGCTACCCGGGGTGGGGCCACTGGCACGGCACTGGCGCCAGGCGGCCGCACCGATCATCGATGAGGAGCGGCTCGGGCCGCTGGTAATCGACATGCGCTCCGGCGCCTACCGGGCGCTCGTGCCCGTGCCACACGCGGTGGGCGTGGAGGTGGCCAGCGAGCGGCCCGACGGCACGCGGCGCGTGGTCAGCCACGCCAACAAGCAGACCCGCGGCGAGGCCGCACGGATCCTCGTGCAGCAGGCGCGCCCGCCCGCCGGGGTCGACGAGGTGATCGCGGCGCTGGCGGATGCGGGCCTGCGCGTCGAGCAGCCCGAGCCGCAGCGGCTCGTGGTCGTGCTCGCAGGCTGATGCCGCGTCACAGCCGGATGGGGCGTCAGGCCCGGTGGATCGTCACGGCCGTGCCGTAGGCCACGATCTCGGTGGTGTTTGCGGCAACGTCACTGCCGGCATAGCGCATGCCCACCACCGCGTTCGCGCCCATCTGCCGGGCAGCCTCGGAGAGCCGCGTGATGGCCTCGTCGCGGGTCGAACCCAGCAGCTTGGTGTAGCCCTTGACCTCCCCGCCGACCAGGCCCCGCAGGCCCGCGCCGATGTCGCTGAACATGTTGCGCGAGCGCACCGTCAGCCCGTACACCTGGCCGTGTACGCGCGTGATCCTGTGCCCTGCGACCTCGTCGGTGGTGACCACCAGCATCTGATCCAGTTCCATGCACGCTGCCTACCCGCAGGCGTGCAGGGGCAGGCATGGGCGCTCCCCCGGCGGCCCATACAGATCCCGTACAACCAGCCCGTACCCCTGGGATGCCCCACGTGCGTTTCCCCACATGACCAGCCGCTGGCACACCGCCAGCGACAGACCATGACACGGGAGACCACCATGACCAGCACCGCACACCGAACCACCCGCACGACCACCGCGTCCCGGCTGCTTGCCGGCTGCATCCTCGTCGCCGCCCTGGCGATCACGCCCCTGGCCGGTGCGACGCCCACCGGCAACCTCGCCAGCGAGCCACCGGTCGTCGACCCCAAGCCCGCCCCGGGCCTCAACCCCGGCAAGGCACCCAAGCCCGGCGGCGGCAGCAAGCCGAAGGGACCCGACGTCTTCGGCACGCCCACCGGCGATGACCAGCCCGACGGCCCGGGCGACCTCAAGATCCCCGACGGCGATGACCAGCCAGACGGCCCCGGCGACCTGAAGATCCCCGACGACAGCGGCGATCTGGACGATCCGCTGCGTGACATGGAGCGCGAGCCCGGCGACGGCGGGGAGACCCCCGGCGACGGTGGCGGCACCCCGGCAGGGTCGGATCCGCGACCGGAAGACGTCGCCGGCTCCGAGGATCCGCCGGCCCAGGGCAACGATCGTCCCGCCCAGGTGCAGGAGCGGATCCCCGCCGGACAGGAGCTGCCCTTCACCGGCGCAGAGACCTGGACGGTTGCGCTGCTCGGGGTCCTGCTGATCGCTGCCGGCGCTGCCTCCTGGCGCGCGGCACACGTCGCCGGACGCGCCTGAGCCTCCCGTGCCACGCCGCAGGACGGTGGGTCCCCGCACGAGCATCCTCGTGCGGGGATTCGCCGCACCTGCCCACGGGTAGCACCCCCACCACCACCGGAGGGCCCCAGCCATGACCACACCGCCCGACATCCGCGACGAGCCCGGGCTCGATCCGCTGCTGCGCGAGGCCATCGACGCTGCCCGCACCGCCCGTCGCCCCACGCCGCCCGCAGCCGAGGACTCGATCCTCGCAGCGGTGCTCGCCGAGCACGGCAGCGCAGCCGGCGCGTCCGTGCCGGACCCACCACACCTCGCGGGCTCGCAGCGACGCTGGTGGCGGGCGGGATGGCTGCTGCTGGCCGCGCTGCTCCTGCTGCTCGGGCTCGGCGCCTACCTGGCCAGCGGCCAGCCGCGTGCAGCCGGGGCCATCCAGCCGC
This sequence comes from Thermoleophilia bacterium, assembly GCA_007122215.1. Lineage (GTDB taxonomy): Bacteria > Actinomycetota > Thermoleophilia > Gaiellales > SKUG01 > SKUG01. The sequence goes on from SKUG01000278.1 coordinate 3,087, forward strand.
TGGCCAGTCCGGGAGCGGCGATCGCGGCGACAGCCATCGGGGCACCCGGCACGATCGACGTGGCCGCCGGCGTTCGGCCAC
>SKUG01000174.1 GCA_007122215.1 Thermoleophilia bacterium
CCACGCTGGACGCAGCACATCGCGTGGCCCACGCATTCGAGGACGCGCTGCGAGGCCGGCACCCTGGCATTGCCGAGGTGGTCGTTCACACCGAGCCCGCGACCTAGGCAGCTTCGGGGACAGGACAGGCCACCCACGGCGGGGGCGGAGGCGGCCACATGGGGGTTCGTGGAGGCCGGGCAGCCCCGGGACACAGCGGCCACGGAATGGGGCCACGGCCTGGCCGCCCGCACGGCACGATCGGCCACCGACCATCAGGCAATCACAAAAGTGCCTGCAAAAACGCTTAAAAAGAGCGATTTGGGAGCGGCCACGGGGCGTCCGGATGCGGCCAAACGGTGGCCTCTTGTGCAACGGCCCAGGTGGGCCACGGGATATACGGATGATTCCTGCCACCAACGGCAGGCGCGGCACACACCACACCTCAGGAGGGTGTCACGTGACGGCAGTAGCATCGGCAACCCAGACCACCACCGCAGCGGTCGAGCGATTCGCTCGCACCGACGGCGGGGGCTCCAGCTCCAACCCGAACCCCATGATGGGGTCTCGCATGAACGACGGCTACTCCAGCTTCTGGGGTGGCGTCGCTCGCAACGGCCTGATCGGCGCCGGCATGGGTGCCGTCGCTGGCCTGGCACTCGGCCCGCTGAGCGTCCCGGTGGGCGCCGCGGTCGGCGGTGCGGTCGGGGCAGCATCCACCCTCATCCGCCACCCCCGCGCATCTGCCGCGGTCGGCGACGGCATGAAGGGCGCGGTGGCCGGCTTCACCGGCGGCGCCGTGGTCGGCACGGTGACCCCGCTCGGCCCGATGGGCGGCGCGGTCGCAGGTGGTGTGGGCGGATTCCTCACCGGAACCGTCAGCGGTGCCCTGAAGAACCATGCAGGTGGCAAGCACAGCATTGAAGGCCAGACGACCCTCGGCGGCCGGATCGTGCAGGGCGCGAAGCTCGGTGCGATCAGCGGTGGCGTGGTCGGCGCCGGTGCCGGGCTCATGCTCGGTGGCGTGACCATGCCGGTCGGTGCAGCCTGGGGCGCCCTCATCGGCGGTGTCGGCGGTGGCCTGTACGGCGCCGTCAGTGGCATCACCGATGGCGTGACCTGCGCGAAGGGTATGCGGCTCGGTGGCGGATCCGGCGGCAACCTGCCGGGACTGCCCGGCCTGCCGCGCCCAGGTGCCCCGAGCACGCCGGGACAGGATCCCGTGCAGCACCCCGGCCAGGCTCCGGACTGCCCGCCCTGCCAGAAGTAGTACGCGCGCCGCCCCGGCCCCTGCCGTCAGTCCTCCTGGACGGGCCAGGGGCGGCCAGCATGAAGATCGGCTGCACGACAGCTCGGCGCGCCCTCCTCGTTGCGTCCTCGTCGTCCCTCGTCCCTCGTCCCACGCTTCCGGGATCGTGCCGACGTGCAGCTGCCACGGGCCCCAGTGGCCCGGTCGCCACCCGGCGATCACGCGGGGCGGACCCCAGGGTCCGCCCCGTTGCCAATTCCGGGGAGGTGCGGCCGGGCCCCCGTCACGCACGCGGGGGGATGCCCTGTGCGAGAATCAACGGCATGGACCTCGGACTTCGCGACGCATCAGTCATCATCACCGCCGCCAGCGCCGGGATCGGCCTCGAGGCCGCCCGCAGCTTCGTCGCCGAGGGGGCGAACGTGACCATCACCGGACGCTCCCGGGAGCGGCTCGACGCAGCCGTGGCGGACCTGGCCGCGGCCGGGCCGGGCACCGTGCACGGCGTCGTTGGAGACATGGCAGACCCGGCCGTCCCCGCGGACCTCGTCTCGGAGGTGATCGCCCGGAATGGACGTGTCGACGTCCTCGTCAACAACGTGGGGCGAGCGGTGCAGGCAAGCTTTGCGGAGGTGACCGACGCCGAGTGGGACGAGCTCTGGAACCTCAACGTCATGAGCTACGTGCGGATGATCCGGGAGGCGGTCCCCGGGATGGTCGAGCGCGGTTCCGGTGTCATCGTCAACGTCTCCTCGACCGCGGGCAAGCGTCCGAGCCCGGGGATGCCGCACTACTCGGTGACCAAGGCGGCCGTCCAGTCCCTCAGCCGGCTGGTGGCCGACACCTATGCCGGGAGCGGGATCCGCTCGATGGCGATCTGTCCCGGACCAGCGCGAACCCCCGCATGGCTGGACGAGGGCGGGCTTGCGGACCAGGTGGCCGAGCGAAAGGGCATCAGCGCAGGCGACGCGCTTGCCGCAACCGGCGCCGGCCGTCCGATCGGGCGCATGGCCGAGCCGGAGGAGATCGCAGCAGCGATCGTGTTTGCGGCAAGCCCACGCAGCTCCTATGCCACCGGTGCCGCATGGAGCGTCGACGGTGGCAGCGTGCCCAGCATCGTCTGACGGGTGCGGGCCCGCCAGGCCCTGCGGGGGCATGGCGGAGACCCGGCCGGGCATCGTGCGGGATCGCCGCGCCGGGCCCAAGGTGAAGGGGCCGGCGTCTCAGTCCTCGGACATCCCGTCGTAGGCCGTGTTGGGCAACACGTCCCGGAAGCGCAGGAGCGCCTGGCGTCGGAACTCGGCCCGGTAGTGGGGCCGGCGGGGCTCGGCTACGCTCTCGGCGTAGGCGTCGCGCATGCCGAGCAGCGCGTCCTCGAGGTCCTCGGCAACATCGTCGAAGCGTCCCCAGTGCTCGGGGGCATCGTCACGCGATGATGCCCGGTAGGCCTCGAGCGCTCGCCGCGCATCCCGCAGCAGGTCCGCATACTCCTCGTCGAAGAGCATGAGTTGGGCGCGAACGATCTCGCGAAAGCGTCGCCTGTGGAGGAAGCCAACCATTCCCGTGCCGTGTTCCCCGATCCATGTCGAACGTCACATCAGGACGCACGCTCTCCAGTTGCATGTGGGAGATTTGCAAACTCACCATAAAGTGCTGCGGGTGTGGAGCCGATGGGGAGCAGGCAGGTAATGCCGCCCGCCACGGAAGGCGGGGCATCGACACCCGCACGGCACACGGAGGTGCAGGCAGCGTGCAGTTCATCCAGATTCTCCAGGCGCCCGACATCATGGAGGCCCGCCAGCAGTACCTCAGCCTGCTGGATCGTGAGCGCGTGCCGCTGGCCCCGTCCACCGAGGTCTACGTCGAGACCATCCATCGTCCCGATCCCACCCGCCAGGACTCCTGGCTCTGCTACCTGGCACTCCCGC
>SKUG01000185.1 GCA_007122215.1 Thermoleophilia bacterium
GCCGACCAGGTTGGGCTCGACGTCTACGCCGTGGGGGAGCACCACCGCGAGGACTTCATCGTCTCCAGCCCCTCGGTGGTGCTGGCAGCGATGGCAGCCCGCACCGAGCGCATCCGCCTCTCGAGCGCGGTGACGGTGCTCGGCTCGGAGGATCCCGTGCGGGTCTTCGAGCAGTACGCGACCATCGACCTGCTCAGCGGCGGACGGGCAGAGATCATGGCCGGGCGCGGCTCGTTCACCGAGTCGTTCCCGCTCTACGGGTACGACCTCGCCGACTACCCGGACCTCTTCTCCGAGAAGCTCGCGATGCTGCTGCACCTCACCCGTGCCGGCGAGCGGGTCTCGTGGCCCGGCACCCGCCACACCCCGCAGCTGCACGAGGTCGGGATCTACCCGCGCCCGGTGCAGGACCCGCTGCCGGTCTGGCGCGCGGTGGGCGGCACCCCCGAGTCTGCCGTGCGCGCCGGGCTCGACCTCCTGCCGCTGGCGATCGCGATCATCGGCGGGGATCCGAAGCGCTTCGTGGGGATGGCCGAGCTCTGGAGACAGGCCGTCGGCCAGGCCGGTGGAGACCCGGAATCGCTGGGGCTGTCGATCAACGCCCACGGCTACATCGCCGATGACACCGAGACCGCCCGCAACGAGCTGTGGCCGGCCTACTCGCGGATGATGAACCGGATCGCCCGCGAGCGCGGCTTCGCGCCCATCACCCGTGAGGCCTACGAGGCGATGTGTGACCCTGGCGGACACCTGCTGGTCGGCACCCCGGACGAGGTCGCCGCGAAGATCATCGACCAGCACGCATCCTTCGGCAACAGCCGCTACCTGATCCAGTTCAACGCGCACGCCACCGGGCATGTGGGCCTGCTGCGCTCGATCGAGCTGTTCGGGCGCGAGGTCGCCCCGCAGGTGCGCGCCGCCGTCGGCGCGCCCGTGCCCGGCTGAGCCGACCTTCCCACAGGCCTCGGGCGTGCACCCCCGGCCTTGCCCTGCGTCCGCTCATGGTGCTAGCGTGCGGCGCCAACAACGGTCGCCACGATGGCGACCGGGCTTCGTGACACTGGGCAAAGCGCCGCCGGAGGCTGGCGATCCCATAATCGTAGGAGTCAGGGTTGGCACACCCAACCGGCATACCCGACACCGTCGGGTCACCCGCAGTCCGGGATTCCATGCCGCCAGCAACCTGCCCCGCGCCCGCTCGCGTTGCCGCGCATGCACACCCACACCACCCGGGGCGTGCACCAGCCCCGCGGCCCACCATCGGCACAGGCAGGTCACCATGGAGCTCGAGCTCGGAGTAGGCAAGAAGGCCCGGCGCGCGTACGGGTTCGACGAGATCGCGATCGTGCCCAGCAGGCGTACCCGCGACCTGGCAGACGTCGACATCTCCTGGTCGGTCGGCGGGCACGAGCGTGCACTGCCGCTGCTGGCAAGCGCCATGGACAGTGTTGTCTCACCTGCGAGCGCGATCACGCTCGGCCACCTGGGCGGGCTCGGGGTGCTCAACCTCGAGGGGATCTTCTCCCGCTACGAGGATGCCGACGCCCAGCTCGGCCGCATCCGCACCGCCCCGGCTGATGAGGTCACCGGGATCATGCAGGAGATCTACCGCCAGCCCATCGACACCGGGCTCATGGCAGCGCGCATCCGCGAGATCCGCGAGGCTGGCGCGCCGGTGGCAGCATCGCTGACGCCGCAGCGGGTCGAGCAGTACGCGCCGATCGCGATCGAGGCCGGCCTGGACCTGCTGGTGATCCAGGGCACGGTGGTCAGCGCCGAGCACATCTCAACCGCCGGGCACGTGCTCAACCTCAAGGAGTTCATCCGGGAGCAGCCGGTGCCGGTGATCGTCGGCGGATGCGCCTCCTACAACACCGCACTGCACCTGATGCGCACGGGCGCTGCCGGCATCCTCGTGGTCGTGGGGCCCGGCGCTGCCTGTACCACCCGCGGGGTGATCGGCGTGGGCGTGCCGCAGGCCACCGCGATTGCCGACGTGGCCGGCGCCCGTGACCAGCACATGCGCGAGACCGGCACCTACGTGCGGGTGATCGCCGATGGTGGGATGCGCACCGGCGGTGACATCGCCAAGGCCATCGCCTGCGGCGCCGACGCCGTGATGGTCGGCTCGCCGCTCGCGCGGGCCGAGGAGGCCCCCGGCGGCGGCTACCACTGGGGCATGGCCACCTTCCACCCGACCCTGCCGCGTGGCACCCGCGTGCACGTCGGGACTGTCGCCTCGCTCGCGGAGATCGTCAACGGGCCCGCGATCGAGAACGACGGCACGTTGAACCTCGCCGGGGCGCTGCGGACGTCGATGGCCACCACCGGGCACGCCTCCATCAAGGAGTTCCAGCGTGCCGAGGTGATGGTAGCGCCGGGCCTACAGACCGAAGGCAAGCACTACCAGCAGTCGCAGGGCATCGGCATGGGTCGGCGGTGAGTCGCTGACCCGGTCCCGGCGCCGCTGGCCGCGTGGTCGACGTCAGGCCGGGTCGGCCCCGCCGGACGGCCAGCCGCGCAGCGGAGGGAGCCGCGCCGCCCGCAGCAGCTCCGCTACGCGTTCCTCGTTCCAGCCTTCCTCGACGAGGACTCGCACGATCTTGGCCACGCCGAGATGCGTGCCGCACGTGGGGCAGTAGGTGAGCGTGCGGCCGTCGGCGTCCGGCAGCGCGGCACCACAGAACGGGCAGCCGCTGGCGCGGGGCAGCGGCGCGGGCAGCGCCGGCACGCCCGCGTCACCGAGCCCGTCGAGATAGCCCTGGGCGTAGGGCCAGTCGATGTAGTCGTCGGGATGGGGGTCGAACGGGGGCTCGTGCACCGGCGAGGCGCCCGAGTCGAGCAGCGCGTGGAGGTTCTCCTCCAGCATGTCCCAGCCGTAGTAGTGATCCTCGGCGCAGTCGGTGCAGAAGACGCTCACCCCCTTGTAGCCCTCGGGCTCGAACGTCTGGCGGAACGCGGCGAGATCGTCGAGGTCGCGACGGACGCTTGCCGCCTCGTGGCGGTCGAGCGGCCGGGCGAGCTCCTCGTGCTCGTCACCGTCGTCGAAGTCGTCTGGCTCGTCGCTCATGCGCGCAGTCGCTTGCTCACGTCCGTCGGCAGGGTGGTCGCACCGCTGGGCGGTGGTGGTGTGCCCCGCAGGGTA
>SKUG01000055.1 GCA_007122215.1 Thermoleophilia bacterium
CAGGTCCGGGAACTCCTCGCGCACGATCCGGAAGGCGTCGATCACCCCGTTGGGGTCCTTCCACGGGTCGAAGCGCGAGACCTGGCAGAGCAGTGGCCGGTCGACGTCGATCCCGAACTGGCGCACGATGTAGCTCGCGTCGAACGGGGCGAGCGCCATGTTCTTCGGGGCGAGCGGGTCGATGGCCGGCGGGAAGATCGTCGGCTCGATCGCGAGCCCGGCCGGGACGTACTCGGAGCGGTGGAAGACCGCCGTGTCGTAGCGCTCGACGTGGGGGTGCAGGAACTCCAGCACCGCGGGGTTTGGCGTGCTCAGGTCGATGTGGCAGCGCCAGATCCACGGCTGGTCGCCCGGGTCGACAAGCGCGCGCATGCCCAGCGGCTGCGGGTCGTGGATCACGACCACGTCGTAGGCCGAGGCGTCGAAGCGGTCGGCGTTGAGCTGCTGGAAGCGCTCCCAGGTGTCCCACTCCTCGCGGGTGACCTCGGCGTCGGCGCCCTGGAGGGTGTTGTGGAGCTTCTTGGTGACGTCGTAGAACTCGTCCGCGCCCTCGATGATGATCCAGTCGGCATGCACGCCGACGTCGTTGAAGAGCGGGATCAGGGTGTACATGATCTCCGCCACGCCGCCGCCGAAGGCCGTGGCCGAGAGATGCGCCACCCGCAGGCCTGCGAGCTCCTCGGCCAGCTGCACGATCTCCTCGTACATCCCGCCCACGAGCGTGGAGCGGTAGTCGGCGAGGTGCTTGGTGCCGACGTTGACGTGCTGGAGCTGCGGGGCCGGTGCTGCCTGCCCGGTGATGTGGTCCGGTGCCACGGGTGCCCTAGCCTGCCCGCCGCAGCTTGGAGAGCGTGAGCTCGGCACCGACGCCGTCGGAGGGGCGGCTGACGCTGAACTCGTCGCAGACGGCCTGGATGATCGAGATGCCCAGGCCACCCTCGGGCAGCTCCTCGGCAGCGGGCCCCTGCCAGTCGAAGCCCGGGCCGCGGTCGCGCACGCGGATCACCATGCGATCGCCGCCGACCTCGTAGATGACGTTCACGCGGGCAGCCGGGTCGAGCGCGGCCTCGCCGGCGTAGCCATGCTTGATCGAGTTCGAGCAGGCCTCGGTGATGGCCAGCTTGAGGTCGGCGATCTCGTCGTCGGAGAAGGCGTGCTCCCGACACAGCGCCGTCAGCGCCAGCCGCGCCAGCGCAACGAACTGTGGACGCGGTGGGATGTCGAGCGACACCCGCGTGCTTGACGAGGAATCCTTCACCTGGACACCGGCTCCCTGTATCACCACTGACAGCTACCCGAACTGCTCCTGCCCGCGACGCGCACGGTGCAAACCAGCAGGCCGGTGCAGGGTCGCCATTCTAGCCATGGCATCGCTGCGGTGTCAGCGCAGCGGGCCAACCCTCAAGCGGGCGCTGCAGGGTTGCCCCCTCCCACCCGTGCTGGTCAGGGGGTTCGCTCGGTGGGGGTCACGCTGACGGCGTGGCGGGTGCCGCCGCGCAGCACCACGACCTCGACGGGCCGGCCGGCGTCGAGCCGGTGCACGATCCGGGTGATGTCCTCGCTCGAGCGCACCGGCTGCCCGGCGACCTCGACGACCTGGTCGCCGACGGGGACGTCGCGGCCCTGGAAGCGCACGACCTGCTGGCCGGTCGAGAGCCCGGCGCGCTGTGCGGGCCCGCCCGGCTGCAGCCAGGTCACGAGCGCGCCGGTGGGCGACGAGAGGCCGAGCTCGCGGGCCATCTGGGGCGAGACGGTGGTGGTGTTGACGCCCATGAAGGCATAGCGCACGCGGCCCCCGCCGATGATCTGGTCGACGGCGCGCCGGGCGACGTTGATCGGCACCGCAAAGCCCACGCCCTCGCTGCGCCCGGACTCGGAGCGGATCTGGGTGGTCACGCCGATCACCCGGCCCTGGGAGTTGAAGAGCGGGCCGCCGGAGTTGCCGCGGTTGATGGCGGCGTCGGTCTGGATGGCACCAGGGATGTCGTAGCTCGAGACCACGGCGGGGATCGAGCGGTTGGTGGCGCTGACGATGCCGATCGACAGCGAACCATCGTTGCCGAACGGCGAGCCGATCACGGCCACGGGCTCACCCACCCCGACGACGTCGCTGTCGCCGAGGGGCACGGGCTCGAGGGCAACCTCGACGGGGTCGACCTGGAGCACCGCGAGGTCGCTGAAGGGGTCGATGCCCACGACGGTGGCCTCGACCCGGTCGCCGGAGGCGAAGTCCACGAAGACGTAGTCGGCCGTCTGCCCGTTCTCGCGGATGACGTGTGAGTTGGTGAGGATGTAGCCCTGCTCGTCGAGCACGAAGCCCGATCCGGCGATCTCCCGGTGGGTGGCATCGACCCGGCCAGCGTCCGGGAGGTAGGCGGCGATCGACACCACGCCGGCGGCACGCTGCTCGTAGAGCGCCCGCGGGTTGAAGCGCCCCAGCTCGGACTCCGCGGTCGCTGCGGGCACGTCCGCGACCTGGACGTACTGGGCGGCAGCGGGGCGCAGGTCGCTCACCACGAGCCAGCCAGCCACCGTGACGATGGCAGCGAGGAGCGTGATCAGCGCAAGGCGATGGTTGGGGTGCAGTCGGGCCATACCAAGCATGATTCGATACTGCCACGGTTATACCACGATGTAAACAGTACAAAACATCTGGGGGTGGCCGGTGGGGGCCGGACGCGCGGGCACCTGGCCCGGCCCGACGCGCGCGTGCCGCACCTGCAGCGCGCCGCGCGTAGGATCCATAGCCCCGATGACGCAGCCGCGCTCAGATTGGATCGACTGGCAGCTCGTGCGCCGCAGCCTCGTGCTGCCCGCCGCTGCGCTCGTGCTCGTGCTCGCCACGAGCTTCCGGCCCGAGGCGCCGCCACAGGCGCAGCTCCCGCCGAGCTTCTCGGACGAGCAGGCTGCACAGCTGGCCCGCGAGGCCGCCTCCTTCGATCGCCTCTTTGCCGATCGCACCCCGGGCAGCTCGACGGCAGCCGATGCGGCCGAGTGGGTCAAGCAGCGCTTCCGGGCCGCCGGGCTGCAGGTCGAGACCCGCACGGCCTCCTCGCCGACCCCGGGCCAGGACGAGCCCGTTCCGCTGGTGAACGTCGAGGGCACGCTCCCCGGGCGCACGGCCGAGCGGGTCTGGATCCACG
>SKUG01000212.1 GCA_007122215.1 Thermoleophilia bacterium
CATGCGGGCAGGGATCCGGCCGTCGAGCGCGTAGGTGGATGCAGGAAGGAGCCCATCCCGCGTGTCACCCATCAAGGTCATCGTCGTCCTGCTCGTCGTGCTGGTTGCCGGATTCTTCCTGGTGCTGCGTCCGATCGTCGAGCGCTCCCCGGTCGAGCAGGCCGAGCGCGTCCAGGGGCTGATCGTGGATGCACGGGACGTGATCTGGCGGATCTGCGGCTCGGCAGAGTCCACCACGGGAGCGTTCGCGGTGCAGACCTGCAAGGGGCAGGGCACCGTCGAGGAGCACGGCGAGAACCGGCTGCGCAAGGCGATGCAGCCCGCGGCATCGGGCGGGCAGTCGCTGCGGGTGCAGATTGATCGCCGCCCCACGATCATCAAGGTCGCGGCAGAGGTCCCGCCAGCCAGCGGCGGGCTCTTCCGACGGGGCGTTGCGGGTGGCCCGGTGAACTTCATGCTCGAGGAGAACGTCTTCGACGGCTCGATCAGCGGTCGCTGCTGGCCCGCCCACCCCGAGCTCTGCCGGGACGGCACCTGGGAGCCGGACATCGAGGCCTGATGCAGGTGCGTGGTGTGTGATCCCGCCGCTGCGGGTGCCGACGTGGGCATGGACGGCTCCTCGACTGCCAGTGACCGCGTCTCACGAACCATGCGCAGCGTGGCGGCGCTGGCGGTGGGCATGGCAGCACTACTGGTTGCCGTTGCCGTCCTGATCGGCGTGCTGACCCTCCGCGCGAGCATCGCCGGGGAGGCCGAGACGCCCACCATGACGACCTTCGCAGGTGCGCGCATCACCGTCCAGGCCGACAGGGCCCGGCTCGCGTTCGAGCTGAGCCGGGACGCCGCTGATCGTGAAGCGTCGCTGGAAGCGATCAACCGCAACGTCAACGAGCTCCAGCGCCCGGCAGAGGCGGCCGGGCTCGACAGGGACGCGATCTCCGTGGAAGGCCTGCATACCTATCGCTCCGGCAACAGGTGGCGCAGCGAGGCCACCGTGATCATGGTCGTGGACGACCTGTCGCTGCTTCCGGACCTGCTGCGAGCGACCAAGGATGCAAGCTTCCGCGACCTCACCGGGCCGATGTTCGAGCTCTCTGACGACTCCGAGCGCGTCGAGCGGGCGATGGACGAGGCGATGGCGACCGCTCGCGCGAAGGCCGACGCCGCAGCCACCCGGGCAGGCATGAAGGTGACCGGTGTGGCATCGATCAGCGAGGAGTCCACCCGAACCCGGCCGGAGCGACCGTGGAGTGAGAGCCAGGAGCGCAGCCGGCTGGAGAGTTTCTCTGGAGAGGTCTCAGTGGGTGGCTCCGATGCTCCCCGAACGGCGGTCGGGCTGGCGTCGGCAGGCCGCACGTTCATCGTCTCGACCACCGTCACGGCGGACTTCACGCTGCGCTGAGCGTGGCCGCTCCTCAGCCGCGGCCGGCGAACTCGTTGAGCTCGGTGCGCAGCTTGGTGGGGAGCATGAAGTGCACGCCCTCGTCGACCACGCGGTCGCCGCGGATGTCGGTGGTGCCGCGCTGGCGGAAGAACTCCAGCACCCGCTCGACCAGCGACTCGGGAGCGCTCGCGCCGGAGGTGATGCCGACGACCTTCACGCCCTGAAGCCAGGCATCCTCGATCATCGTCTCGTCGTCGATGCGGTGAGCGGGCGTTCCTGCATCCCGGGCGACCTCCACGAGCCGCACCGAGTTCGAGCTGTTGCCCGAGCCGATCACCAGCACGAGGTCGCACTGCCCGGCGAGCTCCTTCGCGGCGGCCTGGCGGTTGCTGGTGGCGTAGCAGATGTCATCCCGCTTGGGGCCCTCGATCTGCGGGTAGCGCTCGCGCAGGCGGCGGATGATCGAGGCGGTCTCGTCCACCGACAGCGTCGTCTGGGAGATGTACGCCATCTTCTCGGGGGAGCCGAGATCGAGCTCATCGACCTCCTCGACGGTTCCGACCAGGGTGATCGCATCCGGTGCCTCGCCCATCGTGCCGATCACCTCCTCGTGCCCCTCGTGGCCGATCAGGATGATGGTGTAGCCGGCGTCTGCGAAGCGGATCGCCTCCTTGTGCACCTTGGTCACCAGGGGGCAGGTGGCATCGATCACGTTCAGGCCGCGCTGCTCGCCGAGCCGGTGCACCTCGGGGGCCACGCCATGGGCCGAGAGCACGGCGTTCGCGCCCTCGGGCACCTCGTCAAGCTCCTTCACGAACACAGCACCGAGCTCCTCCAGCTCCCGCAGCACGTGGATGTTGTGGACGATCTCGTGCCGCACGTAGATCGGAGCGCCGTAGACGTCCAGCGCGTGGCGCACGGTGTCGATCGCCCGGTCCACGCCCGCACAGAAACCGCGTGGCGAGGCGAGGATCACCGTCTCCGGTGCCGGTGGCGCGTCGGCGGTGGCGGGTGTCGTCGAGGCAGGACCGTTGCTCGTCATGCCCCACATCCTACAGCTGCATCGGCGGCCGGCCCGGACAGGCCGCCGGGGAAGGTGGGGCGCGGGTGGGGTATCCTCCCGGGCGTGCGTGGATGGTTCCGACGACGAGGTGCAGCCAACGGCCGTGAGGCTGCTGCCGTGCAGGCCGACACCGGGCAGGAACGGCTCGAGGCCCTGGCCGCGTTCTCCCGGCGGCTGGTGGGTGCCACCGCACAGGACGAGGTCGCCGCGATGCTCTTCCGCACGGTGGCGGACCTCGTCGACATCGACGGGGCGGTGATGCTCAGCGTCGACGAGGATGCCGGGCACGCCACGGGCGTTGCCGCCAGCGCCGGGATCACCATCGATCCGCGCCGGCTCTCGATCGACCTCACGGCCGGTGACAGCGCCGTCGCGCGCGTCGTGCGCAGCGGGGATCTCCACCGGGTGCTCGACCCCGAGCGCGAGTCGCTCCACGACCGCCAGGTCGCGCGGCTGCTCGGCGCAGCCAGCACGATCTACGCACCGCTGCGAACCCCGGCAGGCGTGCTCGCGGTCGCGGTCTTCTTCACGCGCGGGCGCACGGTGGCCTACCGCCGCGATGACGTCGAGCTCGTGCAGGCCCTCACCCACGATGCCGCGGTGGCGCTCGAGCGCAGCCGCTTCGCCCGGGCCCTGCGCGAGGTCGGCGAGCGCGAGCTGCTCGTCGAGGTGCCGGCGCCCCTCGGCGTAGAGGCG
>SKUG01000011.1 GCA_007122215.1 Thermoleophilia bacterium
GCCTGCTGCTGGTCCTCGGCACCGTCGGCGGCCTTCCAGAACCGGCGGCGCGAGCGGCGCACGTACCAGTTGGAGAGCTCCTCCACGTAGCGCTCGACCACGCGGGTGTAGGCCGGGTGGTCCCAGCGCTCGAGCGCTGCGGTGGCGTCTGCCACCATCCGGTGGGTGCGCGCGGCCAGCCAGCGGTCGAGCCGGCCCTGCAGCCGGGCCGGGTCGAGCACCTGCAGGCCCATCCCGCCATCGCCGACCTCGCCGGTGACGAGGTCCGCTGGCGATGGCGCCCAGCCATCGACGCGCGCGTAGGTCACCAGGAAGCCGTAGACGTTCCAGAGGGTGAGCATGCGCCGCTTGACGTCGTCGGCGGGGCCGTAGCCGAAGTTGAGGTTCTGGGAGGGGGTCTGCTGGGTGTACTGCCAGCGCATGACGTCCGCGCCCATCTTCTCGACGGCATCGTCGAACCAGATGGCGTTGCCCCACGACTTGTGCATCGCGCGGCCGGTCTCGTCGTGGACCTTCTCGTAGGCGAGCACCCGCTTGTAGGGCGCGCGACCGTCAAGCACGACGCTCATGAACAGCATCGAGTAGAACCAGAGCCGGATCTGCTCGCGCATCTCGATCACGAGGTCGGTGGGGAACCACTCGCGCCACTCGTCGTGGCTGGGCAGGTCGGCAGTCGACAGGCCCTCGGATGCGCCGGTGGCGTACCCGCCCGGCGCGTGCTCGGGGTTCTGCCAGCCGAGCGTGGCGAACGGCACGATGCCCGCATCCAGCCAGCAGTCACCGACCTCGGGCACGCGCTCGAGAAGCTTCCCGGTCTCGGGGTGGCGGATCTTCACGTCGTCGATCCAGGGCCTGTGCAGCTCCTCGAGGGTGTCCATGCCCTCGACGGCGAGCTCGGCGAGCTGCTCGCGGGACTCGACCACGAAGATCTCCCCGGATGGATCGTCCGGGTCGACGTAGAACGGGAGCGGCAGGCCCCAGTAGCGCTTGCGGGAGATGCACCAGTCCCCCATGTTGTTGAGCCAGTCCTCCATCCGCTTGCCGTAGTGGGCGGGCACCCACTCCACCGAGCGGTTCGCCTCGAGCATCTGCTCGCGGATCTCCTCACAGCTGATGAACCACTCGTCCACCAGCCGGAAGATCAGCTCGGTCTGGCAGCGCCAGCAGGACGGGTAGCGGTGGGTGACCTGAGCGCGGCGCACGAGCAGGTCGCGCTGCTTGAGGTCGGCGAGCACCACCGACTGCGCCTCGACGGTGGAGATGCCGGTGAGCTCCCCGAATCCCTCGACGTAGATGCCCGAGTCGTCGACCGGGGCGATCGCGGGCAGGCCCTCGCGCTGGCCGAGCTCGTAGTCCTCGGCACCACAACCCGGGGCGATGTGGACGATGCCGGTGCCCTCCTCCATCGACACCTCGTCCCAGGCGAGCACGCGGTGCGCATCCGGATGCTGGGCGGGCAGGTGGTCGAACGGGCCCTCGTAGCGCAGGCCCACGAGCTCGGAGCCCTGGCAGGTGGCGAGCACCTCGGCATCGGCGCCGACGGCGTCGGCGACGCGCTCGCTGGCGATCCAGCCGCTGCCCTGCCCGTCTGCCAGGCGCACCTTCGCGTAGGTCGCGGCCGGGTCGACGGCAGCGGCGACGTTCGCGGGGAGCGTCCATGGCGTGGTGGTCCAGACGACCACCGACTCGTCCTCGCGGTCGAGCAGCGGCAGGCGCACCCAGACCGACGGGTGGGTGACCTCGCTGTAGGCATCGATCAGCTCGTGCTGGGAGAGCGAGGTGCCACAGCGCGGGCACCAGACCATCGGGCGGTGTCCGACATACAGCCAGCCACGGCGCTGGCACTCGGCCAGGAACTTCCAGATGTAGCTGATGTTGGTGTCGGACATCGTGTAGTAGCTGCGGTCCCAGTCCATCCACTGCCCGAGGCGGATCGACTGCCCGGTCTGGACCTTCGAGTACTTCGCCACGCGGTCGCGGCAGGCGCGGGAGAAGACGTCGAGCCCGTGCTCCTCGATCTCCCGCTTGGAGTTGAGGCCGAGCGCCTTCTCGACCTCGACCTCGACCCACAGGCCCTGGCAGTCGAAGCCGTTCTGGTACCAGAGGTCCCGGCCGCGCAGGGCGTGGAAGCGCTGGTAGACGTCCTTGAGGGTGCGGCCCCAGGCGTGGTGGACGCCCATCGGGTTGTTCGCGGTGATCGGCCCATCGATGAAGCTGAACTTCTCGCCTCCACGGTTGCGGTCGCGCAGGCGCTCGAAGGTGCGGTGCTCCTCCCATGCTGCCAGGATGCGATGCTCGATCGCAGCGTGGTCGGGCTTGGCAGGGACCTCGGCGAAGGTGCGGCGTGCGGTGGCGTTCTCAGGCATGCTGCGTAGCATACCCGCGCGCGGGCCCGACCCGAACCAGCCGCCCGCGCGTCCGTTCACCCGCCCAGGCGGCTGGCGGTGCAGGCCCGGTGCTGCGCAGGCATTGCCGGATCCCCGGACCTCCCCTATGGTGGGGTCATGGATCGCTCCCCCGCACCCAGCCAGTCCACCCCGCCCGCCACCAGCTCCCAGGACGGCATCGCCCGCGACTTCTGGCAGTGGCTCAACGTCGAGCTCAACCGTCCCGGCTTCTCGACGGTGCGCATGCTCGTCGTGGTCATCGCCTGCGTTGCCACCATGCTGGCGCTGCAGCCGATCGCCGGCTGAGCGGCACACGCTGCCACCGCGATCGCGGGGCCGTGCAGCACCTGCACCTGCACCTGCACCTGAACGCTGCGACCCCTCCGTGTGACACCATGGACCCGTGCCGGGGATGCAGCGACAGCAGCAGCGAGCGCGCACGGGGCCCTCTCCTGCCCCTCCCCGACGCCCCCTGCGCGAAGCCGGTGTCGCGAACGCCGCCCAGGTCGAGCTGCCACTGCCGGGCCGACACGCGTTCGCGAGTCAGGCCCACGCACGACGCTTCCTGCGACGCACTGGCCTGCTGCTCGCGGCTGCCCTCGTCCTGCTGGCGCTGCTCAACGTGGCGGTCAACCCGCTCGCCAGCTTCCCGCACGAGATCGTCCGTCCTGCCATCCCCCTCGGCCTGGCCCAGCTCAAGTTCGAGACCTA
>SKUG01000286.1 GCA_007122215.1 Thermoleophilia bacterium
ACGGGTGGTTGCCTTCACCTCGATGGCCACGACGCACCCGTCGGGGCGCTCCAGGACGATGTCGACCTCGCGCTGGTCGCGGTCCCGGTAGTGATGGGCCATCACGGTGGCATCGCGCTGCCAGGTCGCCTGACGCAGCACTTCCTGCACGACGAAGGTCTCGAGCACCTGGCCCGTCAACATCGGGTTGGCCGCGATCCCATCGAGGTCGAGCCCGAGGAGGGCAGCAAGCAGCCCGGAGTCGGAGACGTATGCCCGGGGGGTCTTCACTGCCCGGGATCGATGACCTCCCGACCACGCTGGCAGCACGTCGACGAGCTTCGTCTGCGCGAGCGCATCGATCCACGATCGGGCGGTGTTGGCTGCAAGATCTGCGTCCCGAGCGAGCGTGGCGGGCTTGAGCAGCTGGCCGGAGTGGCCGGCGATGATGCGAACGAGTCGACGAACGCGCGTCAGGTCCCCTATCCGAACGACCGATCGCACGTCGCGCGCCAGCACGGTCTCGACGTAGGAGTTGAACCACATGCGCCGCTGCCGCGCATTCATCCCGACAACCTCGGGGAAGCCTCCCCTGATCGCCCGCTCGAGATACGGACGAGCACTCCGCACCGAACGTGGATTCCATGTGGGATCCTCGGATCCCATCACCACCTCGACGAAGCCCTCGGTCTGCCCTGCAATCTCTCCCTGGGTCAGGGGCCGAAGATCCACGATGCCCAGCCGGCCGGCGAGCGAGTCCTGAACCTCACGGTTGCTCAGCGGATCCGACGAGCCAGTGAGCAGGAAACGACCCGGCCGGGGGTCGCTGTCGACCTCTCGCTTGATGGCAAGGTAGAGACCCGGGGCACGTTGGACCTCGTCAATGAGCACGTCGCGGTCCCCGATCGCAGCGAGCAGGCCCTCGGGGTCGCTCCGGGCGGCACGGAGCACCTGCGCATCGTCCAGCGTGAGCGATACCCGATCGGGGCCGGCGACGCGCTGGGCAAGGGTGGACTTGCCCACCTGCCGCGCGCCGACGATCTGCACGGCTCGAAATGTTCCGAGCGCGTCACGCAGGCGCGGCTCGATACGGCGTGTGAGGAATGTGCGGGCGCTGTCGAACGACATCGCGACACCGGCTCCCGTCTCGGCAGGATTGCAATACTCATCTCGGCAGGATTGCAATACTCATCTCGGCAGGATTGCAATACTCATCTCGGCAAGATTGCAATACCCACCTCGGCAAGATTGCAATCGGCCCCTCGGCAAGATCGCAGGACCCCGCTCAGAGCACGACGTGGATGCCGCGCCAGCGATCGAGGCCCCGATCGCGGTAGGGCAGGTTTCGGCGGCCGCCTCCGCCGATGATCAGGTTGGCGCCGGGGCCGCCGTAGAGCGGGACGCTACCCGGGCCGTCGTAGATGCGGTCCAGGACCGGATACCCCTACCCCTCACGGCAAAAGCGCAGGCCGGCACGCTTGTGGTCGAAGCCCTACCCGGGCGTGCTCGCACCGCTCCCGGGCCCCTGTTGACGCTGCAGGCTCGCTCAGACCGTGGCGTGCTGCATGGCCTCGATGATGGCGTCCGCGAACGCGCTCGTGCCCACGGCGGTGGGGTCGTCGCGGTGCGGCTTGAGGTCGTAGGTGACCTTGTCCCCGGCAGCGACGATGCGGGCGATCGCGCCCTCGAGCCGCTCGGCGGCCTCGTGCTCACCGAGGTGGCGCAGCATCATCACGCCCGAGAGCATCATCGCCATCGGGTTGGCCTTGTCCTGCCCGGCGTACTTGGGCGCCGAGCCGTGCACCGGCTCGAACAGCGAGATGCCGCCCACGCCGAAGTTCGCACCGGGCGCCACCCCGAGCCCGCCGACCAGGCCGGCGCAGAGGTCGGAGACGATGTCGCCGTAGAGGTTGGGGAGCACCATCACGTCGTAGAGCTCAGGCTTCTGCACGAGCTGCATGCACATGTTGTCGACGATGCGGTCCTCGAACTCGATGTCGGTGTAGCGCTCGGCCACCTGCCGCGACACCTCGAGCCAGAGCCCGTCGGTGTGCTTCATGATGTTGGCCTTGTGCACGCTCGTGACCTTGCGGCGCCCGTTCGCGCGGGCATAGTCGAAGGCGAAGCTGACCACGCGCTCGACGCCCTCGGCGCTGATCGGCTTGATCGAGATCCCAGAGTTCGCCTTGATCGGGTTGCCCCACTCGGCAAAGAGGCGCGTGAGCTCCTCGGCGTGCTCGCTGCCGCGCTCGAACTCGACCCCGGCGTAGAGGTCCTCGGTGTTCTCGCGCACGATCACGAGGTCGATGTCCTCGTAGCGGCTGCGCACGCCCTCGTAGCTCTTGGCCGGACGCACCTGGGCAAAGAGGTCGAAGGTCTTGCGCAGCTCGACGTTCACCGAGCGAAAGCCCGAGCCCACCGGCGTGGTGATCGGGCCCTTGAGCGTGGTGCCGGTCCCGCGGATGGCATCGAGCACGTGCTCGGGCAGCGGGGTGCCGTGCTCTGCCATGACGCCCTCGCCGGCATCCTGCAGGTTCCAGTCGAACTGGACGCCGGTGGCCTCGAGCACCCGGCGGGTTGCCTCGGAGAGCTCCGGACCGATGCCGTCTCCCTGGATGAGCGTCACTGCGTGTGCCATGGTGCGAGTCCCCTTCGATGCGTGCTGGCGTGGCCGCTCGACCCTACCCCAGACCTGCCCGCACCTGCCAGCACGCAGACCCCCGTTGACGCCGCGGCGGTCCCGGTACATCCTCGGAGGTGACCCACGCACATAGGGCCTGCCAGCGATCCCCCACGATCCGGCGGCAGCTGCCCGCTCCATCTGCTCGACACCGCCCACCGTCATCCCACGGCGCACCTGTGCCCGGACCGACGATGCGGGCGTGACGCTGGCGTACTACTCCCGGATCACCCGGGCACGACAGCAGCCGCAGCGCCACCGATCCCGGCACGCACCGACCCGCGTGCCAGCAGACGGTGACCTGCTCGACACGACGGATGGACCCCACCATGCCCCAGCACGCACCGACTCCCCCCACCTCACCCCGCGCCCACGCCGTCGCAGGCCTCGGGAGCCATGCGCGGGGCGGGTTCC
>SKUG01000048.1 GCA_007122215.1 Thermoleophilia bacterium
CTCTTAATCTCAAGGTCGAAGGTTCGATCCCTTCACGGCCCACCTTTGGTTTTGCAGGGGTTTTGACCTTTCGCTGGCTTGCAGATCCCCCAACGTATACCGATTGGGCAACGGATTGGGCGGAGTGATCGTCAGTCACTGCCGGTAGGGACGGCCTCACGCACCGACGTTGCGGCGCCTGAAGGCAGCGGCACCCGCAGCGAGTCCGGACGCACCGATACCCGCCAGCGCCAGCACGGGTCCCCATGCGAGGTCCTCGGCGGGCAGCAGCGGCAGGTGCGTGAATGGCGAGACCTGCAGCAGCGCATCGGGCAGCTGCAGCATCTCCCCGATGAAGACCAGCGCCGAGAGGGCCAGCAGGCTCCACCCGGCCAGCGGCCCGTACCGCGACCCGACACCGAACGCAGCCACCGCCGCGCCGACCAGCACGAGCACGGCCGGCAGCTGCACGAGGTGGGCGGCCAGCAGGTCGCCCCAGCGGGCCGGCTCGCCAACCAGGATGGCGGCGACGCTCGTGCCGAGGCTGGCCAGCACCAGGACCGCAGCCGTTGCTGCGACCGCGACCATGACGTGGCTGGCCAGCCACGTCGTCCGCGAGGCTGCGGTGGCCAGCACCGACTCCAGCGGCCCGAGCTCCTCCGAGCGCATGCGCAGCACGACCTGCAGCGCCATCGCCCCGGTCAGCAGCCCAACGAAGCCGATCATGTAGGCGTAGTAGGCATCCTCCATCACGTCGCTGCCACCCATCGCGGCGACGACCTCCATCAGTGCCGGGTTCTCCTCGAGCAGCACGCCGAGCTCACCGGCAAACGACCCGATGAACGATCCGAGCAGGGCGATGCCTACCCCCCAGCCCAGCACCTGGCCGCGGTGCAGGCGCACGGCCAGGCCCAGCGGGGAGGAGAGCAGGCGGCCGGCACGGGTCGGGCGGTGCCGGTGCCCGAGCATCCCCTGCCCGACGTCGCGGCGTGCCGACAGGGTGATCGCCACTGCCACGAGCAGGGAAACCACGAGCGGATAGGGCAGGAGCGCCCACGCACGCTGCTCGCTGAAGGGGTAGGCGAGCTGGCCCCAGCCCAGCGGGCCCAGCCAGCTCGGCCAGTCGATGCGGATCGCCATCCCAGCAGCATCGAGCTGGCCGCGCACGTCGCCGATCGCCCGCACCACGAACGCGGCGCCGAGCAGCATCACTGCACCGCCAGAGGCGATCCGTGCACTGGCCGTGACCTGCGCCACCACGGCCGCAGCCGCGGCAAACACCATGCCCGAGCCGACGATCCCCGCCACCATCAGGGCCGACCCGGCCGCCGGCACCCCCATCCCGACCATCACCCCGAGCAGCAGGGCCCCGAGCACGAGGTAGGCGCCGAGCGCCAGCACCAGGGCAGCCACGAGGCTCGCGTGGCGCCCCACCGGCGTGGAGCCGACGAGCTCGAGCCGCCCTTCCTGCTCGCTGAGCCGGGTGTGCCGAACGACCAGAAAGATGCCCATCAGCGACGCGAGGACCGACTGGATGGCCCACATCTCCACCATCAGCACCGAGCCAAGGGTCGGCCCGTCGATCGCGCCGAACATGCGCGCAGCAGCGCTCGAGGCCGTGACCGCGGCGTAGCTGGCCATCTCCTCCTCGCTGGGGTACATGGCAACGATCCCGGCGACCTGGAGCGCCATCATGCCGCTGATCGATCCCAGCCAGATCGGGAGCCGCACGCGATCGAGCCGCAGCGCAAGGCCCAGCAACAGGCGCGTGCCGACGAGCTGGCTCACGCGTCCGTGCCGGCGTAGTGGCGGACGAAGAGCTCCTCCAGCGTTGGCGGAGCGCTGGAGAGCGCCACCACCCCGAAGCTTGCAAGCAGCTCGAGGAGCGGTGCCATGCCCGCCGCCTCGACCTCGCAGCGCACCTGCAGGCCATCAACGGCAAGGTCGTGCACGCCCGGCAGCTCAGCGAGCCCCTCGGCCGGCCGCTCGGTGGTCGCGCTGATCGAGGTGCGGGTCAGGTGGCGCAGCTCGCCGAGCGTGCCGGACTCCACGGTGCGACCCTCGCGGATGATCGTCACCCGATCGGCCAGCGCCTCGACCTCGGAGAGGATGTGGCTCGACAGCAGCACGGTGGCACCGTTGGCACAGCGCTCCCGGGCGATGCTACGGAACTCTGCCTCCATCAGGGGATCGAGGCCGCTCGTGGGTTCATCGAGCAGGTAGAGCTCGACGTCGGCCGCCAGCGCAGCCACCAGCGCGACCTTCTGCCGGTTGCCCTTGGAGTAGGTGTCGATCCGCTTGCCCGGGTCGAGCCGGAAGCGCTCGATGAGCTCGTCGCGACGAGCCGCGTCCACCTGCCCACGGAGGCGCCCGAGCAGGTCGATGCACTCGCCGCCGGACAGGCCTGGCCAGAGGTTGACCTCCCCGGGAACGTAGGCGAGGCGCCGGTGCAGGTCCACGGCATCCCGCCAGGGATCCCCACCCAGCAGCTCGACCGTCCCGCCATCGCTGCGCAGCAGGCCCAGCAGCACCCGGATGGCCGTGGACTTGCCGGCACCGTTCGGACCGAGGAAGCCGTGGACCTCGCCACGCGTGACCGCGAGGTCCATGGCGTCCAGGGCCAGCACGTCCCCGAATCGCTTGGTCAGGGCGTCTGCGCGGATCACGGTGCTGGAGTCCATGCACCCCACCTACCCGCAACTGCAGGGGGCCTCACGCGCCAGCTGCGGGATCCCTACCAGAGGATCGCCGAGAGGAAGTCGTGCGTTCGCGCGGCTCCCTGCTGCCCCAGGGCAGCGCCGTGCCCGTCACCTGGAACCAGCCGCAGGATCGACGATCCGCGGCCCGCACCCCGGAGCACCCGATGCATGGCCTCGACGCCCGCGACGGGTAGCGGGTCCCCGGAGCTGTGGATGGCCAGCACGGGTGCCGTTCCCCGACCCACGGAGGAGATCGGCGAGTGCTCGCGCCAGGCATCCGGACATGCGTGCATGCTGCAGCCGATGTAGGCCGCGACCCGGCGCTCCGCCGTGGAGCCGCCGAGGCGCGTGAAGTCCGGGGCACCGGACCATGACACCA
>SKUG01000014.1 GCA_007122215.1 Thermoleophilia bacterium
ATCGGGCTGGACTCGTCGACGCGTCGGCCGATCTCCGAGACGATCTTGTCGATGATCCGCAGCAGGTGCTGGTCGTCCACGAACTTGACGTTGGAGAGCTGGATCTTGCCGTTGCGCTCGACGTAGATGGTGTCGGCTGCGTTGACCATGATCTCGGAGATCGTGTCATCGCGCAGGAACGAGTCGATCGGGCCGTAGCCGAGGATGTCGGCGGTGATGTCGGTGATGATCTGCTGGCGCTGCTCGCGGTTGAGCGGGGTGGGGTCGAGCGCCAGCACCTGCGCGACGGTCTCCTTGACGGTGTGCTCGAGCTCCTGGGCCCCGTCGCCCTCGCCGCTGCGGAACAGGCGCGGTCCGACCTGGGAGATGACCTCGCGGTGGATCTTGGTCTTGAGCTCGACGAAGGGGTCGTGGACCTCCTCGCGGTCGGTCTCGACCACCGGGCCGTCCCCGGCACCGGGGCCCTCCGGTCGCATCGATTGCAGTCGGCTGTGCAGTGACATGTCGTCGTCCTCGGTGGGTGGTCGCTAGGCGGCGGGCTCGTCGCGGCGGGGCTCGTCGTGCGGCGTTGCCACCTCGGCAGGATCCGGGACGGCCGCTGGCGGTGGTGGTGCTGCAGCTGCGGCAGCCGCTGCCTCGGCGAGCGCGACGTCCGACTCGTAGAGGTTCATCTGTCCGTCGGGCACCTCGCTGGCGCGCGACTTCTTCCTGCGGCCGAACAGTCCCCGGCGCTTCGACGCGGCCTCCGCCTGCCCATCCCCGACGAAGCTTGAGCAGACCCGGTGGATGGCCTTGCTGACGTCCGCGTTGGGCTCGGCGACCGAGACGGGCACGCCGCGGTTGATGGCCACCGGAACGGCGCGGTTGGACGGCACCTCGAACGCCACGGGGCGTTCGAGCACGCGCTCGACCTCACCCTGGCGCAGGCCGACCTTGGTGTGGGCGCGGTTCATCAGCACGTGCGCCCGCTCCCGCGGGAAGTTGAGCATGTCCAGGGTCTGCAGGCAGACGCGGGTCGACTTGAGCGCGGGGATCTCCATCGACGCGACGACCAGCAGCGCATCGGTGCGGTCGAGCGCGGTGAGCACCGAGGAGTTGAAGATGGTGGGGGTGTCGATGATCACGACGTCGTAGCTGCGGCGGGCGACGTCGAGCAGGTTGCCGAGCCGCTCGTCGCTGACCAGCTCCGCATCCTCCGGTCGCAGGGGGGAGGGCAGCACGTCCAGGCCCGAGGGGTGGCGCGTGACGTACCCCCGCAGCTTGTCGGCATCCAGCTCGCCCTGGGACATCACGAGGTCGAGGACGGTCTGCTGGGGCTCGACCCCCAGCATGATGGCCACGTCCCCGAACTGCAGGTCGATGTCGACCAGGAGGGTCTTGAGCCGGTGCCGCTGCGCGTAGGCCGCCGCCATGTTCGTGGCGATGGTGGTCTTGCCGCTGCCGCCCTTGGGCGAGAAGACCGTGATCGTGGTGCTCTCGTGGGTCTTGCGGGCAGCCTGGTTCTGCATGGCCCCGAGCGAGTGGGCCTTCTTGATCGTGAACACGAGGTTCTCGGTCAGCTGCGGCAGCAGCACCACGTCGGCGATGCCCATCCGCAGCGCTCCCTGCAGCAGCTCAGGGGTCATCTCGTTGACCAGCAGCACGATCGGGGCCGCGGACTCCTCGCGCAGGATCTCGATCTCGTCGACGGGCAGCTCCTCCGACACCGCCACGGCATGGAGGATGACCTGGCTGCCGTTGGCGCGGATCTTCTGGGCGGCCTTGGTGGTGTCGGCAGCCATCCCGAGGAACTCGATGTCCGCGTGCGCGGCCAGCGAGTCCCGGACCTGCGCCAGGCCGGCACAGGCGCCGGAGATGAAGATCCGGACGGGGTTGACGGTTCGTGTCTCACTCATCTTCGGTGCTCCCTTGGTGGCAGCGGGCAGGGCAGGCCGTGTGCATCAGCCGGTGCCTCCCACGACGATCTCGTCGGGCAGGGTGGCGAGGATCCCGTCGGGGATCTGGTCGATCGGCTGCAGCTCGGTCTCGGCGGCGTTGTTGGCCGGGCGCAGCAGGGCGATGAAGTCGATGTTGGTGGAGCGGGCCTGTGCCCAGGCGAGCTTGAGGGCCTGGTCGTCGGAGACCTGCAGCGTGTAGAGCTGGTCGTCGTCACGCACGCCGGGGTAGCCGTAGCTGGCCGGGGACTCGGCGTTGATCGATCGCAGCGCCCGCGGGGTCTGCAGCACCAGCAGGTCCTGGAACATGATCGTCTGCTCGAAGTCCTGCTTCATGAACCCGCCGCCCTGGGGCACGAGCAGCTTGTAGGCAACGTTCGCGACGACGTCGACCCGGTCGCCGGGCTCGAGCTGGGCCGCCACACCACCCTGGGAGCTCAGCGGCACCGCCATCACGCGCTGGGTCCCGCTGATCTGCTCTGCCGGGCTGAGGCCGGACTTGGCATCGAAGCTGCGGGCGCTGACCTGGTGCCCCTCGAGGATCGTCGTGCTCACGGCCTGGTCCTCGAGCTTCTCCAGCGAGCTGAGCGCCTGGGGCACGGTGTCGTCCCGACGGACGTTCTGCAGCGACACGTACCCCTCGGCCTCCAGCCGGTTGGCGGGGGTGCCGGAGGGGATCGTGCGCTGGGCGACAAGGACCTCGACGAACTCCTGGCCCTGGGTGATGGCCTGCTCACGCGAGTTGACGTAGCTCACGAGGAGCGCCACCCCGATGCTGGCAAGCACCAGCGCGATCAGCAGGTTGCGGACGGTATAGCTCATGTCGATCCTCCTGGAGCCTGCGCGGTGTGCGGCAGGGATGCCCGCGGCCCCTGTCGGCAGGGTGCTGCAGAAGCTTGAGCGGGTTCCGAGCATGCTGGGAACTCGCAGCAGGGCGGTGCCCATCCCGCACCCGCATGGGTGGTCCGACCGCTCGCGATGCCGGGGCCGGACACGCAGCGGGCGGCCCCGGAGTGGGACCGCCCGCTCGTCTCACGTCGGTTCGGGACCGCCCTTCGGCGTCCCGGGTGCGGGATCAGCTGCCGCCACCGCCACCGCCGCCGCCACCGCCGCCGGGCAGC
>SKUG01000071.1 GCA_007122215.1 Thermoleophilia bacterium
GTCGTCGAGTCGGCGCGTGCCGGCCGCCTCGGGGCGGACGGCATCGATGCCTCGGGCACGCTCACCTCGATCGCCGATGACCTCGATGCGATGCGGGGCTTCATCGACGTGCAGGAGCGTGTTGCCGGGAGCCTCTCCTGAGGTGGACGGCATCGGCCCGACACGCGCGCTGCTGCACTCGCTCTCACACGCTGCCGGACAGCTCGACCAGGCCGCCCGCGCAGCCGAGCCAGCCGGCCGGAATCCCCTCAGCCGGCTGCGGCGCGCACCCGACCTGTACGAGGTCCACCGCAGCGTCGCACCGGCCACCGGCTGGGCCCAGGCCGAGTTCCCCGGCACCGCGGAAGCGGCCCGTGCTGCAGGCCTCCAGCAGCAGGTGGGTCGGATCGTCGCCCGCGCCGCGACCGGTGGCGAGCCCGACCCCCAGGCGCTGCGCACGGCCGCGATCGATGCGATGCGCCTGCACGACGTGATCCGTGGCATCGAGCTGGCCGGCGGCAGCAACACGACCCACGCCCGGTCGCTGCACGCCGGCATGCACGGAATCCCCACCGCCCCCTGGCACTCGCCGGCCGGCAACCAGGCACGGATCGCCCGGGCCGCCCGGCTGGCCGCCGAGGCCCGCGAGTCAGCCGACGCCGGGCAGGCCGCGCAGGCCGCGACGCTGCTGGCTGGTGCCGGACGCCTCACGCAGGACCTGTTCGGACACACGGCCCTCGAGGCCCTGCCGAGCGCCCTGCTGCACAGCGAGCGGCTGCACCCGGCACGCACCCCGCTCCTTGCCACGAACGCCAGCCGCGCCCTGGGGAGCTTCATCTCCGGCGAGGACGTCCGGACCCACGTCGCACGGGCGATGAAGGTGCTCGAGGGGCCCGGGGGACTCCCGGCCGTCGACGCATCCAGCCTGCGGGCCAGCGCTGCCGGGCAGCGCGCCGCCACGGTCGAGCCCGCGACGAGCATCGCCGAGGCTCGCGGCACGCTGGCCGGCGCCATCGACGACTGGAGCTCGGGGGCTGCCACCGACACGGCGCTGGCATCGAGCCTGCACGATGCCGCGGGAGCCCTGTCCCACCTGCTGCCGGACGAGGCCCTGGATGCGATGCTGCTCACCGCATCGCGCACCGCCCGTGGCACCCATGGAGACCACGTGGTCGGGGACATGCACGCGCTGGTCGAGTTCCTCGACCAGGTCGGCAGCGGCGCCCGGGCACCGTTCCCGCAGCTCGGCGGTGGATCCCTCGCAGGACGCCTGGACGATGTCGCGGCGGCGCTCGACGAGGTCGTGCACACCATCGGCACGACGTCACATGGCACGCACGGGCCGATCATCACGCGCATCGAGGCCCTCGCAGACGGCCCGATCACCATGGCCCGCGGCGCCTACGAGGCCCTCGGGAGCGATGAGGCGCGGATGGTGGCAGACGAGCTCGACACCGCCCGACAGGCGCTGTGGCAGGCATCCCGGGAACGCTACAACCCCACCTCGCCGCGGTACGAGCACATTGGCGAGGCCCAGGCTGCCGTCTCGATCGCCCGCAGCCTGTCGATGCTGGTCGACGATGGCAGCCGGACCACCGTTGACGGGGCCGCACTGCTGCAGCGCCAGGCCCGGCAGCCACGACTGGAAACCGTGGAGTCGGCCATCGCCGTCGCCAGGAACGACCTCGAGGCGCTGGGCGTCAGGCCACCAGGCAGGTCGTGAGGTATCGACCCGACCGGCCAGCCCGGAGCGGGCGAGCCAGCCGGGGCGGGATGGTCAGATCAGCTGCACCGACTGGGCCTCGGGTCCCTTGCGGCCCTCGCCGACCTCGAAGCTGACCCGGGCACCCTCGGGCAGCTCCACGCCGCCGGCAACGTTCGAGATGTGGACGAAGAGGTCCTTGCTGCCACCCTCCGGGGTGATGAAGCCAAAGCCCTTCTCGGTGTTGAACCACTTGACGGTGCCTTCTGCCATGACTGCTCCTTTGGCCCACCACTGCCAGGGCAGGTGCGGACCCTCGTGCGGGCCGACACTCGCGTCGACCACTCCCTGCCCGCACCCTACCCGGGCCGGCGGCGTCCCATTCCCCTCCCCGGCGCCCCGGCCGGTACGCTGTGCAGCCATGCAGCCCCATCCCCGGACCATCCGCCCTGCCTCACCGCACGCCACCCTGCTCGCCGCTGCGATCGCGACGCTCGTGGCGATCACCACCGCCCTCGGCCTGCCTGCGCGGGCCCAGGCCTCCCACGGCCCCCACGTCGCGGCCTGGCACGTGCCGTGGGATGCCGCAGCCGGCACGCGAACCATCCAGGGTGCCGGCCAGGAGATCGACGAGGTCTCCCCGTTCGCGCTCGAGCTCGTGGGGCGAGGCCGCATCCGCCGCATGCCCGGCGCGCGCCCCAACGCGCTGCTCGGGCCGGCACGGCGCCAGGGCATGCTGGTCATCCCGACCATCGGCAACGAGTTCGATCCGGATCGGGTGTCATGGGTGCTCGCGACCCCGCAGCGCAGGCGGGCGCACGCGATCGCGCTCACGCGGCTGGTGGTCCGCAACGGCTGGGACGGCATCGACGTCGACTACGAGAACCTGCACGTGTCGGATCGGCGCCGCTACGTGCTCCTGCTCGACGAGCTGGCCCGGCGCCTGCACCACCGCGGCCGGATCCTCAGCGTCAGCGTGCTGGCGCGCACCGACCGCTTCGCAAGCCGCGGGGCACGCGCCACCGACCACCGGGCCATCGGTCGGATCGCAGACCAGGTGCGGGTCATGGCCTACGACTACCACTGGCGGGGCGGCCCACCTGGTCCGGTCGCGCCACGCTGGTGGGTCGAGGAGGTCCTCGACTACATGCTGGGCACGGCGCGGATTCCCCCGCGGAAGGTCTACCTCGGGGTCCCGCTGTACGGCTACCACTGGGTGCAGGGCCGGCCCACGGCCTCGGTGACCTGGCGCCAGGCCCGCACCCGCGCGCGGCGGGCGGGCGTGCCGATTCGCTGGTCGGCGCGGCACGGCTCCCACTGGTTCACGGTGCAGCGCGGGGGGCGCCGGCACACCGTCTGGTTCGAGACCCACCGCGCGACCCGGATCAGGGCGCGCATCGCGCGTGAGCGCGGGCTCGGCGGCCTGGCGATGTGGCGGCTGGGCGGCGAGGATCCACGCACCTTCCCGGTCGCCGCCCGCGAGCTCCAGCGCGGCTGACCCCCTGCACGGACCAGCGCGTCGTGGCAGGGTAGGGTCCAGCCGGAACACCCGCCAGCGAAGGGACGACATGACCACCACCGCGAACCTCCACGCCATTGCCATCGACCACGGGACCGCCGTGGCAGAACGCCTCCAGCACCCCCTGCGGGATGCCGTGGCGCTGTCGCTGGTCGGCAAGCAGGCCCACTGGGTGCTGCGCGGCGGCTCGTTCCTCGGGGTGCACCGCCTGCTCGACGAGCTCGTCGGACAGTGGCGCGAGGCCGGCGATGCGATCGCCGAGCGGATCGCCGCGCTGGGCGTCGTCCCCCACGGGCAGGCAACCGATGCGGCCCGCAGCGACCTCGCACCGCTGCCCGAGCGCTTCCTCGAGGTCGACGAGGCCGTCCGCGAGGTGGTGCTGCGCATCGACGTGCTGATCGCATCGCTGCGCACCGCACAGTCACACCTGGGCGAGCTGGACCCCGTCTCCGAGGACCTCGTGGTCGGCACGCTCGGCACCATCGAGCAGGGGCGCTGGCTGCTGGTCTCCCAGCTGCCCGGGAGCTGACCGACGGCGGTCGCCGGGTGTCGGCGCGCTACTGCGCGGAGGAGCTGCCGGCCCGCAGGTCGCGCAGCTCGACCGGGATCGGGTGCGAGACCTCGATCTCGCTCGTGGTGAAGGCCACGCCGATGCCCTCGGCCTCGAAGGCCTCGAGCAGCCCGCGCGCCATCCTCGACTTCAGCCGCCGGGACCCGTTGAGCGGAACGAGGAAGCGGGTGGAGAACTCCACGCCGCTGTCACCCAGACGCATGAAGGTCTCGGGATCGGTGCGGATCTCGCCGACGGCGAAGCGGTGGCGCAGCCCCAGCAGGGCCTGGCGGCCGCGCTCGATGTGCTCCCCGACGTGGTCGAGCACCACGGCGTGGACGATCTCCTCCGCTCGTCGCCAGTCGTCGCTGTAGGGAACGACGACGGTGAACTCCTCCCAGATGTAGCTGAACCAGCGCGAGTAGTTGTAGACGGGTGCGGTGAAGGTCTCCTTGTTGGAGATCGAGACCAGCCGCCCCGTGAACTGGCGGCCGCTGATCCAGGTCGAGCTGTCGGTGCGGTCCCCGTTCTCGAGGACCTGCGTGCGCATCGGGGAGATGTCAACGACGGTGCCGCGCACCCCGGCGACCTCGACGCGCTCGCCGACGCTGTAGATCCCCCCGACGATGATGTTGACCCAGCCAAAGAGCGCCCCGATGGCCTCCTGGGAGGCGAACGCGACCCCGGCAGTGATCAGGGCGAGGATCAGCGACAGGCGCCCGGCAAACGGCGACCAGACGAGCACGATCGCGATCACGGCGACCGTCCAGATGCCAAAGCCGAGCAGCTTGCGGACGAAGTAGCCCTGGCGCGGCTCGAGGCGCCGCCGCCGGACGATCAGCCGCGCGATGACGTTCAAGAGCAGCGCGACGACCATGATCGCCAGCGTGATCGCCAGCGAGTCCAGCACGCCGCGGCTGACGTTCTCGATCTCGGGAAAGGACAGCATCGCGCACCAGGCAGGTACCCATCGCCCGCATCGGCTAACCCGCAGCGGATCCACGGAGCGGGGCAGGCTGCGCGATACTGATGGCTGTGAGCCTCCTGCCCCACACGCCCCGCCAGCACCGGCCCGCCCGCCGGTTCGCGCTGCTCGCACTGGTGCTGGCTGCAGCGCTGGCCGGGTCCGGCTGCGGCCTCGAGGATGCCAGCGACTTCCTCGACGGCGGCGACGATCCGAACTCCGGAGGCCCGGTCGTGGTCGAGCTCGAGGGCGGCGGGCGCAGCATCACCACGGCCGATGGCGGGCTCACGATCAGCGTTCCTGCGGGGGTGGCCGTTCGCGAGCCGATCGGGGCCGAGGCGCTTGCACCGTCGGCCTGGCCGGGGGAGCTGTCCGAGCGTGCAACCTCGGGAACCGTCTACGCGCTGCAGCCCGCCGGGGCGAGCTTCGAGGAGCCCATCGCCCTCACGCGCCGGCTGACCCTCGCCGACTACGGCTGGGTGGCTGACCATGGGGTTCCGGCCGTGCTGCTCGCGGTCCGCGGGGAGGACGGGACGTGGGACTTCCTGCGCGACCAGCGGGCCCGCGTGGACGGCGACACCGTGGTGGTCTCTGCCACGACGACCCTGTTCGGGGAGCTCGTGGCGATCACCCTTCCCGCCCAGGCCCGGCTCCTCAGCGATGCGGCAACCGTGCTCGTGCGCCCGGGAGACGAGGTGCCGGCGCCCACCCCGGCGGACGTGCGGGTCTTCGGTCCGGACGCGATGTTCGATGCGATCGCCAGCCAGTGGCAGGCCCAGGCAGCTGCCGGCACGCTCGTCGGCGCAGACGGATCCCTGGTCAGCGAGGACGACCCTGCACTCGACGTGCTGCTCGAGACCTGGCAGGAGACGGTGGAGGGATCGAGGGAGCGGACCCCACCCGGGTATGCGCGGGTGCGGGGCACGTCCTTCACCAGCGCGCTCGCCACGAGCTTCACGTCCCGCACCTTCCGCGAGGGGTTGCAGGTCGGCGACCCTGCGGCGTGGGATGCCCCGGACGAGCCACCCACCGCGCCCGTGACCTGTCGAACGCCCGATGATGCCACCACGGCAGTCGTGGTCCAGGGCGAGCACCTGCTGCGGCCGCTGCTGGGATCCCTCGACGAGCAGACCCTCCCCGGCCTCGAGGGGGACGTGCCGGCGTTCGCCTTCGTCCTGCCCTTCCGCATCACCTGCACGAGCGCGGACGAGGTTGCGGCAGCCGCGGACCCTGCCATCAGCGGGGCCTGCCTGCGCTGGAACCGGATCGCCGGAGCCCCACCCCGTGCGCGGGAGCTGCGCCTGGCGCTGCGCATCGATGGGCTGGGCAGCGGCGCAGCCGGGTCCACCGTCATCATCGGGGCGCAGCCACTGCGGGGGGCGTCCGCACGGTCGGCCCGCTACGATGCCGACCGCGACCTCTGGCTGATGGGGGCCGCCACGCCGGACGGACGCGCGGTCGAGTTCACCGAGGCCTCGGTGACAACGCCCGATGGCGCCACCTATGGTCTCACACAGACCCTGCTGGCACGGACCGCCGAGGCAAACCCCGCAACACCCCGGGGCCAGGCCGGCGACCTCTGCCGGCGCCTCTGACGACAGCACCCCACCTGCAACGCCCCGGCTGCTCGCTCCGATAGAACGACGCGGGCGTGGTTCCCGCAGGGACGAGCATCCGGGACGAGATGGTGTTGCAATGAGCGGAATCGACGTGGCCCCACGCGTGATCGTGGCAGGAGCGGGCCCCAGTGGCATGACGGCCGCGATCGGCCTGGCCGGCCACGGGATCCGCACGACGGTGGTCGAGCCGTTCGGCGCGGTGGCGACCCGCGAGAACCTGCTCAACATCGCCCCTGCAGCCATCGACGAGCTTGCCCGCCTGCGGGCCGGACACGCGCTGGAATCAATGCGGCCGGTCTCCGAGGTACGGATCGACGACCGGCTCACTGGGCGGGTCCGCCACAGCACCTACGCCCAGGCGCTCGAGCCAGACCCGACCGCCGCCCGCGGACAGGTGCAGTCGCTGCTTGCAAACATCGACGGCAGCGACGAGCGAACCTGGGGCAGGGTTCGGATCGCGGACCTCGAGAACGCCCTGCGGCGGGTCGCGGCGGAGGATCACGGCGACCTCGTGGACGTCCGCTACGGCTCCCGCCTGGTGGGGATCGACCCATCCCCATCGGGCATCCGTGCGCGAATCGAGGGCCCGGATGGCAGCCACGAGCTACTCGATGGCGGCTTCCTGGTGTCGGCGACCGGTGGGCGAAACCCCCTCGGGGTGAGCGCCCGCCCGGAGGGCCCCACCCTGCACTTCGTAGGTGGGGACTTCCCCCGGTCTGATGCCACGAGGACGGAGCTCATCCGCTTCATCGGGGGCACCGAGCCAAGGACCCGGGCAGACGCGCCCTACCTCACGATCGGCCTGCACAACGATGCCCGCGGTGGCCACTCGCTGCTCTGGGCGCAGATCGGCGAGGACGCCCGCAACCTGGATCCGGAGGCCCTGCGCGGGCTGGTCCTGGACCGCGGGGCCAGCGTCGGCCTGCAGCCGCGTCTCGTGGGCGAGCGGGGCCCGATTCCCGTCAACGTCCAGCTGGGAGCGACCGACCAGGCCGTCCACGGGCGGATGCTGCTGGTCGGCGACGAGCTGCAGGTCCCCTACTTCCCGAACTCCACCGGCGCCAATGCCGGCATCATCAGCGCCCGCAACGCCGCGGATACCATCGCGCGCGCCCTCGATGCCGGTGACGACGCGACGGGGCGGATCCTCCGCGCCCATGCCGAACGTACAGCCGCGGCCAACGAGGCGCTCTACTCCGTCAACCGCAGCACCCTGGAGCGAGCCAGCCGGCTTGACCCGGAGGCCACGCAGGGGACGTTGCCCACGGCCTAGGGCGGGGGCGAACGGGGCCAGCCCCCTGCACGGCTCCTGACGACGGGCCGGCGCGCGCGTACCATGCCAGGAACCGCACCCCCGACCGTGGGACCGCTCCCAGCATGGATGCCGCAGCACCCCTCCCTGCCACGCCCGCAGCCCGGGTGCTGGTCGCCGGAGCCGGCCCGGCAGGCATGGTGGCCGCGCTGGAGCTGGCACGCGCCGGCATTCCCAGCACGGTGTTCGAGGCCGGCCCGCGGGACGGCACGCGCGACAACCTGGTCGACATCGCGCCGAGCACCCAGGACGAGCTCTCGCAGATGGGCCTCGACGATGCGCTGGCTGCCCTGCAGCCGGTGCGGATGGTGACGACCCACAACGCGATGGCGGGGATCGTCCACGAGTCCGATCGCGGCGATGCGCTGCAGCCGGACGCGTCGCGCGGCGACGCATCGATCGACGCCCTGCTCGACTCCATCCGGGGCCAGGATCCGCGGGCATGGGGCCGCGTGGCCATCGGCACGCTCGAGGATGCCCTGCGCGGCATCGCCGAACGGGACTACCCCGACCTGGTCGAGCTGCGCTTCGACACGACCGTGACGGCCATCGGGCAGGACGCCGACACCGTGCGTGCGACCGTGCAGGGCAGCGATGGCAGCCGGCAGGTGGTCGAGGGCTCCTACCTGGTCTCAGCCACCGGCGGGCGATCCCCGCTGGGGGTCGCGGCGGTGCCCAGCGGCCCGACGATGGAGTTCGTCGGCGCACGCCTGCCAGCGTCGCGGGACACGCGCACCGAGGTGGCGCGCGAGGTCGGGGACGGCTCGCGGCTGACACCCCGGGACCAGCTTGCACTGACCATCGGGCTCCACGGCAACGGGGCGGTCGGGCACTCCATGGCATGGGTGCAGCTGGACCGCCCGGCAGGCGAGGTGGACCCCGATGCGCTCCGGCAGGTCGTGGCCGAGCGTGCGGCGCAGGTCGGCCTGGAGCTGCCGGATGCCGACGCGGTGGAGCTCGTTCCGGTGACGGTCCAGCTCGGCGGGGTCGACCAGGCGGTACACGGACGCGTGCTGCTGGTGGGCGACGAGCTGCAGCTGCCCTACTTCCCGAACTCCACCGGTGCTAATGCGGGGGTCGTCACGGCCCGCGCCGCTGCCATGGCGATCGCTGCGGCAGCCCAGGGGATGCAGCGCGGCGAGGATCCGTCTGCAGTGCTCGCCGAGCACGATGCGCGCACGGTCGCAGGGGCCCAGCGCCTGCTCGAGCTCAACCGCACGAGCATGGATCGTGCGCTGGGCGCCCAGGCTGCGGTTGCCTGACGCCTGCAGCAGCTCGCCGGCGATGGCCGGCTGCTACTCCCAGCCTTCCTCGAGGTTGGTGACCGTCGGCTGGCCCGCCACCTGCCAGCGGCCGCCGGGCCCGTTGTGCTCGAGCGACGATGCGGGGGCTGCCGCGATGCCTGCGTCGAACGCATAGGCCAGCTCGACCGTTGGCAGCGACAGGTCCGCGCCGGGCTCATCCAGCGGGGACAGCCGCAGCTCGACCATCACCGGCGCCTGCTCGAGCTCGTCGCGACCGGCGATCACCAGCAGTGGTCCCCAGCGCCCGTCCTGCGGGCCGGCCCGCAGCTGGATGCTCGCTCCGGGGCCGTCGATGACGTGGGCGCTGACATCCAGCTGCCGGGGGAGGGACCCGCCAGCGACGGCATCGGCGGCCTGCTCCAGGGTCATGGCCTCGGCGAAGACCGCCTCGCCCACCGGCGGCGGGTCTGCGAGCACGTACCGCACTCCCTCGACCTCGATCGCACGGATCGCCAGCCAGGTGCGCAGCTCGGTGACCGAGGGGTCCTCGTTGAAGGAGGCCTTGTAGTTGTCGGTGGCCACGTCGACCAGCCGCACGGCGCCGTCGGCGGTGACAGCGGTGGGCACCTCCTCGACCGGCACGGCCGGGTCGTCCACGACCTCGCGCTCGACCTGCGGGACGGTCGCTGGATCGATCACCTCGCCCGAGCCACAGGCGGTCCCCAGCAGCCCGAGCGCCAGCAGCGCAGCGAGCCCCGTCGAACGCGCGCGACACGGCAGGTGGAAACGGGGACGTGGACGGAGCCGGGACAGGTGTGTGACAGCAGGCATCGTCGGTATCCTGCCCGCCATGCAGCCCGCTGACACGCCCCCGTCCGACCATGCTCCGCACCCGCCCGGAGCGATGGCCACCACCCATCCCACCGGCAACTTCCTGCGCGGGGTGCTGATGGGCATGGCCGACCTCGTGCCGGGAGTCAGCGGCGGGACGGTCGCCCTGCTGACCGGAATCTACGAGCGGCTCGTACGGGCCGTGCGATCGCTGACGGGCCTGCCGCTGGCGTTGCTCATGCTCGACGCCGGCCGCGCCCGGAAGCATGCCCGGCAGACGGACTGGCTGCTCGTGGTGCCGGTGCTGGCGGGGATGGCAGCCGCGATCGTTGCCGGCGCCTCGGTGATTCCCGGCCTGATCGAGGACCATCCCGAGCTGATGTATGGACTCTTCTTCGGCCTGATCGTGGGGTCACTGCCCACCCCGTGGCGACAGGTTGGGGGGATTGGCCCGCGGCAGCTCGTGACCATGGGGATCGCCGCGCTGGCAGCCTTCCTGCTGGTCGGGATCAGCGGTGGCGCGCAGCTCGACCCCGCGCTGCCGGTGGTCTTCCTCGCGGCGATGGTGGCGATCTGCGCGATGGTCCTGCCGGGCATCAGCGGCTCGTTCCTGCTGCTGGTGATGGGGGTCTACGAGGCCACGCTCACCGCGGTCAGCGACCGCAACCTGACCTACGTCGGGGTCTTCGCGCTTGGCGCGCTGACGGGGCTCACGCTCTTCTCCCGCGTGCTCTCGTGGCTGCTGGACCGCTACCACGCCGCGACCATGGCCGCGGTCACCGGCCTGCTGGTGGGATCGCTGCGTGCGCTGTGGCCCTGGCGCAGCGACGAGGGCGCCGCGCTGCAGGCCCCGAGCGGGACGGCCGCGGAGGTCGCGCTGGTGGTCGCCGTGATGGTCGGCGGAGCACTCGTCGCAGCGCTGGTGGCCCGGTACGGGTCGCGACTGGCACCACGCGACCGCTAGCCGGGGGGGGGGGGTTCGCGGTGCCGGTCCGCTGGACCAGCCCCCCGATGACGCGGATCAGGCCCGGCCGGATGCCACCCAGGCCTGCCAGCCCCCGTCGAGGTCGGCGACGCTCGCGAAGCCGGCGCTGCGCATCATCCGGGCGGCGTCCCGGGTCCGGTTGCCGGAGTTGCAGTAGATCAGCCAGGTGGTGTCACGGTCGAGCGCTGCGAGCCGCTCCCCGAAGTCCGCTGCGTAGAAGTCCAGCTGGCTCGCCCCCGGGATGGTGCCCCCGGCGACCTCCTGGTCGGTCCGCAGGTCGAGCACCCGTACCGACTCGTCGCGGGCAGCGATCGCGGCCAGCTCGGCAAACCGGCCAACGCCCACGAGCTCCACGCCGTCAGGCAGGACCGGCACAGCCGGCGCGTCCCCTGCTCCCGGGCCAGGTGCCGGAGCGGCACTGGCCGGGGCGGCGGCTCCGGCATCGGATCCGTCGCCACTGCAGCCGGTGAGCAGGCTCGCGGACAGCGCCAGCAGCACGACGAGGGTGAGCGGGAGGTGACGGGATCCTGGTCCTGGGCGCATGGCTGACTCCTGGCGGCGGGGCGATGGCAGCTGCCTCCACTGTAGCGACCGCGCCGCTGGCCATCGCCAGCGCCGCAGCGGAAGGGTCAGTCGGCAGCGGCGGCGGTGGCCAGCGCCCACCAGGCA
>SKUG01000209.1 GCA_007122215.1 Thermoleophilia bacterium
CAGCGCGCCGGGGATGCCCGCAAGGTCGAGCTCGACCCGGGCGCGCTGCCCGTCGGCGCTGCCCACTGGCACGCCGTCCACGGCGAACGCCACCTCGGCCACGCCCGCAGGATGGGCCACCTCGACCACGAGCGCGCTGCGCTCGGGACCCAGCCGCGTGCCGTGCGCAGGCGCGACGACCTGCAGGCCCCGCTCCAGGCTGGCCGCCAGCACCGTCGCCTGGAAGGCCGGCACCGGCAACCCCTCGTAGTGGGGATCCCGGCTGCGGACGCGGTGGACGACCTCGCCGACACCGGGGCTGCCTCCTGCCTCGCTGGCGACGGCCCGGACCCGGACCTCCTGGCGCACGTGCCAGTTCGCGGGGGAGAAGCGCAGCAGCTCCGGCTCCACCGCCAGGCGCGCATCGGGAACCAGCTCCACCACGACCTCCGCCTGCGGCTGGCTGGTCAGCGCCAGGCCGTAGCCTGCTGCCTCCCCGCCCGCACGCAGCACGGTTGCCCCCGACGCGACTCCCGGCAGGAGGAGCGCAGCGGCCATCACGCATGCGACTGCGAGGAGGGTGGCTGACGAAAATCCTGCCTGCCGACCTGTCGAGCGAGATCCCACCACGGTGCGTATCGGCAGGTGGGCGGCCGGGCATGAGGCCCGGAGCGCGAGGTGGCCCCGGCAGGAATCGAACCTGCGCTTCCGGTTCCGGAGACCGACGCTCTATCCACTGAGCTACGGGGCCGCGGCTGCCGCGTCCACCCCAGGGGCCGACATGCGGCGCGAGCGCTACTCTACCGGACCGAAGACGTCCCCGTAGCCAGCCTCCTCGTAGGCCTCGGTGACGGCCATGAGCTGCTCCTGGACCTCCTGGGCCTGGGTGGCGAACTCCTCGTCACCTGCCAGCAGCTCGCGCAGCCCACGGCCAGACTCCTCGGCCTCCTCGTCGAGCTCCACCAGCCGCTGCATCATCCGGGCCAGGGATCGCACGGCAGCCACCATGTCATCGTGGGCATCGGCGATCTCGGCGGGCGGATCGAGGTCGGCAAAGCCGTCGGCGGCATCCTCCAGGGCTGCTGCCGAGGCGCGCAGGGCATCCCGGTCGGCCTCGCCCTGGGCACCCAGCACGGCGACCTCGTCGAACCGCTCCTGCACGTCCTGGGCGATCCGCTGCACCTCCTCCTCGTACTGCTCCTTGGTCAGGGACGGGGAGCCACATCCGGCGGCCACGAGCATGAGGGCCAGAAGGGAGGCGAGGATGGGCAGCAGTCGGCGGGCAGGCATCGGGACGGGCTCCTTGCGAGGGATGTGGGGATCGTCGTCCTGCAGCCTACATCCCGCATGTCGGGCAGCGGGGCCCGGGCCGCAGCAGCGCGGCGTCGATGTCATGTCACGCCCTGCCCATTCCTGCTGCCACGCACGAACCAGGAGCACGCCACGCTGCCCGCTGCGACCCGGAGCCACCCATGCTCGCCAACCGCACCGCCTGCGCGGCGGAATCCCACCTGGCCCACACGGCGCGGTCGCAGCGTGGTCATCGGCACCCCACGCCAGGTGTTGAGCTTCCCTAACCGAATGCGTACAGGGGCGCGTCCCGGGCTGCCAGCAGGCGGGCAGCGAGCACGGCCGCATAGAGCAGGTGGGCTGCCCCCAGGACCAGCCAGAGGCCCATCCCCGGCAGGGTTCCCATCGGCAGGAGCGAGCCGAGGATGCCGACGTTGACCACCCACAGGAGAAGCCCGTAGGCGAGAGCCCCGAGCTCGACCTGGTGGTCGCGACCACGGGCGAGCGGGCCCGCCACGAGCATGCAGAAGCCGATGCCGAAGGCCATCGAGCAGACGGCATGGACGCCGAGGCCGATGGCCACCGCCACCAGCGAGGCGGTGGTGTCGAACGGCACGCCCACGACGCTGGCCAGCAGGCGGGTGGCAGCCCACGGGCCAGCTCCCATGATCCAGAGCACTGCGGTGAGCGCTGCGAGCATGACGGCACCGGCGACGAGGCCGGCGCGCACGCCGTGCTCGAGCGGGTCGGGTCCCTGCGAGGCGGCGGTGGTGTGGTGATGGTGAAGCTGCATGGTCCCCGGCCGGCGTATCGGGCCCCGCGGCGCGGACGTTGCAGCACTCCACGGGATCCGGGCCCATGCGTCGGACGGCGCGGGCAGGTTGGCCGGCACGCGATACCTCGCCAGCCAGCATGTGGGCGCGTTTGCGAGCGACGGCGACGGGTAGGAGGGAGAGGTACCCCCGGCAGGAATCGAACCTGCGCACATGGTTTAGGAAACCACTGCTCTATCCACTGAGCTACGGGGGTCTGGCGGGGCGTCGAGGCGCCCGGACGACCGACATACAAGCATACGCGCAGCAGATGCCCACCACCAACTACCAGCTCACCAGCAGCCAGCAGCAGCTCGACGAGGTCGTCGCGCAGGCTCGCGAGGCCGGCCGGCTCGGCATCGACACGGAGTTCCTCTGGGAGCGGACCTATGCACCGCGCCTGTGCGTCGTGCAGCTCACCGCCGACGGCACGGCGCTGCTGGTGGACGCCACCGATCCGGCCGTCGACCTGGGGCCGGTCGCGAGCCTCGTCGCCGACCCCGGGGTCGAGGTCGTGATGCACGCGCCCCACGCAGACCTCGTGGCCTTCGCCCTGCACTTCGACGCGATCCCGCGCAACATCTTCGACATCCAGCTGGCAGCTGGCTTTGCAGGGCTCGGGGCCGGCCTGGCCTACGACAAGCTCGTTCGCGAGGTGACCGGCACCAAGGTCGCCAAGGGTGAGGGCTACAGCGACTGGGCCCGGCGACCGCTCAGCGAGAAGCAGCTGCGCTACGCCGCGGCAGACGTCGAGTACCTGTTTGCGGTTGCCGACCGGCTGCAGGAGCGGCTGCGCGAGCTGGGCCGCTACGACTGGGCGTGTGACGAGATGCGCCTGCGCTACGAGGAGTCCGGGCTGGCCCAGGACCCGATGGAGGCCTGGCAGAAGGTCGGGCGACGGGGCAGGCTCGATCCTGCGGGCGCACTCGTGCTGCGACGCGTTGCCGCCTGGCGCGAGGAGGCA
>SKUG01000052.1 GCA_007122215.1 Thermoleophilia bacterium
CTCGTCCTCGCTGGCAGCCCCCGGGCGTACCGAGTCCTGGATGCGGTCGGCACAGCCGAAGGCCGTGGCGTAGACCAGGTGCTCCTCCCAGATCTCGATCGCCGCGATCTCCTGCGCCGCGAAGGTGTCGAAGCGCTCGAGGTAGTGGCGGTACGCCTCCCAGCGGGCGGCCTCGTCGCGTATCTCGGGCCGGAACCGGCGCACCAGCGAGCCGTGGGCGCGCGCCACCAGCAGCGGCAGCATGAACCCGGCACAGGCCGAGATGGCAACCGCCAGCGCCGGCACGGCAGCGCGGCTGGTGCCCTCGGCGCTGAGCATCCACAGGAGCAGCAGGCCGCCGATCCCCAGCGCGGCGATCCCCGGGCCCGGCATGTACAGCCAGGAGACGACCTCGTAGTCGTCGCGCTTGTCGGCCCAGGCATCGAGCTTCTTCTCGAAGGACTCGGTCTGCTTGCCAACCGACTCCTGCAGCTTCTTGTCCTTCGAGATGAGCTTGTCCATGGTGCCCATCACGAGCCCGTCCTCGCCGGCCTTCTCGATCCCGAGGTCGATGATCTTGCGCGCGGCCTGCTCCATCGAGTCGAGCGTCGCGGCAGCTGCGGCCTCGGCCCCGGCGGAGTCCTCGCGGTGGGGCAGCAGCGCAAGGTCGACGTTGGTGCGCCGCCCGCGCTTGGACTGTGCAGGCAGCAGCCGCCAGAGCTTGCGGCGCACGAGGTCGAGCACCGTGGCCGTCAGCGCCTCGTCGTTGACGTTCGATCCCTGCGCGAGGAACTTCGCGGCCTGCGCGGGCGTGAACCCGTCCGGGTGGGTGTCGAGCACCTCGGGGATCGTCTTGCTGGGCTCGTGCTCGCACATCCAGCGCCGCCACGCCATGAAGAGGTAGAGGCCCGAGGCGATCAGTCCGAGGATCGCGCCGACCATGGTCGTCACCCAGACCTGGTCGATGCGGCGGGTGAAGCGCTCGGCCCGCCGTGCCGAGCTGGCCGCCTCGGCCCGGGCCTCGCTGATCCGCTCGGCGATCGGCTGGGAGCCCTCGTAGGGCTGGGCATCGGCGGCCAGGGCCGAGCGGGGCATCACCAGCATGAACTCGATGCCCTCCCCGGCCAGCACCCGCTCGGCGCGCAGCGACCAGCCGCGCTCGGTGCGCGCGACCTGCACGGGGGTGAGCTGGCTGTTGGCGATCAGCTCGGTGTCGGCGGGGTCGACGCCCTCGGGCAGGATCACCTGCCCGAGCTGCTCGCCAACCGCCGAGACCGCATCGTCGGCAAACAGGAAGCGGGTGAGGATCACCCGGTCATCGTCGCCCGCAGCCGGGCCTGCCTCGACGCTTCCCGTGGTGCGGTACTGCACCAGGAAGCGGCGGTCGGTGTTGGTGGACTGGTGGTGCCAGACGATGCGGCCGAACCGCTCGTTGCGCTCGCGCATCTCCGTAAAGCCAAAGGTCGCGTTGGCGCCGGTCACCCCGAGCGTGGTGCTGCCGCCGGCCTCGTAGGCGGCAAACCCCTCGGGGCAGCTCGGGCCGGAGAGGTCGCCGAGGCCGGTGACGCCGTCGAGGTCGAGGCAGACGCTGACGTTGTCCATCGACTCGCCATCGCGCAGGATCACGTCCCGGAACGCGCCGCGCCAGGTGCCGCGGAAGCGGTAGGTCGTGAACTCCTGCACGCGCACCGCGCCGGAGGGCTCGACCTGCATCACCGTCTCGACCTTCGGGAACGCGAGGTAGTCGCTCGAGTCGTCGCCGCGATGGCCCTTCTCCTCGACGGTGGTGTCGGTGGCAACCCACGCGGCGATCGGCGCGGCCGTCACCGCCCAGATGGCGCAGACGAGGGTCCAGGTGATGAGGCGGCGGCGGTCCTTGGGGCGCATGGATGCACGCTACCCGGCCCGGGCACAGGGCATGCATCGCGGCAGGCCCGACGCCCGGCGTAGCTGCGCGCACGTGCGGGATGTAACATCCCGCCGTCGCCGATGCCTGAGGGGTTGGCGACCACCACGCTGCGGCCCGCTCCTGCGCGCCGCAGCACCGCCACGAGCCCGGAGTATCCGCCATGCGCCACATGCCCGCCGCCATCGCCACCACCACCAGCCGCCGCCCGATGCTGCTGGCTGCCATGGCGATGGTGTTCATGCTCGTGACGGCGCCGCTTGCGCTCGCCAGCGGGTTCAGCACCCCCGTGGCTGTCTCCGGTGCAGACCTGCGCGCCACCGAGCACGCGCTGGCCGTTGCCGCAGACGGCACCACGCACGTCGCCATCGAGCACGACCAGGCGGCGATCTACTACGTACGCATCGACCGCTTCGGGACGGCAACGGCCCCGGTGCGCGTCTCGGGCGACGACATCGTGGGGGACCAGCCATCCCCGCGCATTGCCGCCGACCACCTGGGGCGCGCACACATCACCTGGATCGGGGACGATGGGGGCCGCAGCTTCCACTACGTGCTCGTCAGCGCGGCCGGCGTGCCCGGCCCCGTGCGTACGCTGACCAGCGGCAGCGACCTGCTGCGTGGGGGCGGCAACGGTGGCCTGGTCGTCGACGGGGCAGGGCGCGCGCACGTGATCTGGAACGCTGACGCCGGCGGGCCGGCATTCGTGCGCTACGTGCGCATCGTCGACGGCGCGCCAGGAGCCGTCCACACGGCATCTGCCGGGCTGGAGGACACCAACGATCCAGTGGTGGCAGCAGACGGCCTC
This sequence comes from Thermoleophilia bacterium, assembly GCA_007122215.1. Lineage (GTDB taxonomy): Bacteria > Actinomycetota > Thermoleophilia > Gaiellales > SKUG01 > SKUG01. Next base: position 2,694 of record SKUG01000052.1, read on the forward strand.
GGGCGGGTGCACATCGTCTGGGAGCAGGTTGGGGAGTTCCACGGGGCCGTGGTGCCGGCGGGCGCCAGCGCGCCCGATGCGCCCGCGGTGGTCTCGGACGATGAAGCGGCCGTCTTCCAGCCGGTGCTTGCCGCTGCCAGCGACGGCACGGTGTACATCGCCTACGTCCGCGAAGATGTGGGCTCGGAGGTCAAGCTGCGTCGGATTCCCGTCGACGGTGCGGCCTCCACCTCGCCGATCGACGATGCGGGCACCATCGAGCATGTCGGCATCGTGGTTGATGCGCACGATCGCCTGCACGTGACCTGGGCGCCCGCGGACGTCAGCACGCGCCTGCTGCATAGGCGC
>SKUG01000227.1 GCA_007122215.1 Thermoleophilia bacterium
AGGACGATGCTGCCCACCGCGAGGCCGATGGGCAGCAGGAGTCGTCGTGCTGGCGCGAGGAGGCCGGTCATCCCCATGTGCATACCCGAACGGGCCGCAACATGAGCATGGGGCGGTCCGGGCTACGGGCGCTGGGTGGCCGTGAACTCGATCGTGCCGGTGTAGGTGCCGTCGAGCTGCGCCGCATCGGTGTTGGCGCCGAGGACGAAGGTACAGGTGCCCAGCGTGCCGCTCGGACCGGTGGTGTGGCACGGGGTGTCGGAGTCCACCCGACGAGGCACGCGGTACCAGCGGGACCCGCCGGTGTTCCAGTCGGCCACGGCACCGCTGGCTGCGGCTCCGACGCGAATGCCGATGCTCCCGCTGGCGCCCTCGAGCTGCGCATCCGTGGACGGGACCGGCGACGGCGGAGCGTAGAACTGGTTGGCCGAGCAGTCATGGGTCACCGGATCGCCGGCGCCGTCGAGCGAGCGGCAGAAGAAGTGGTCGCCTGCGCCGAGGGTGTTCGCGTCACGGATCACGAGGTTCGCGCCGTTGGCGACATTCGTGGTGCCGAACGCCACCGTGCAGGACGACGTGGACTGCTGCAGGCCGTCGGTGTAGGCGAGCGTACCTCCCGTCCAGGCGTTGATCGCCGCACAGGAGGACATGTTGACGATCAGCTCCGGGCCGATCTCCGCCTGCACGTTCACCGTCCCGGACGGTGCGGCTGCTGCGGGGCCCTCCACGCGCAGGCCGAGCGCGGCAGCCGCGCCGAGCACGAGCAGCAGCACCAGCGGGGCCCATGCGAGCACCTGTCGACGACTCGCGGGGGGTTCGGCAACGCGGCTCGCCACCTTGGGCTCCATGTCCATGCGATCCAGCTCCTGTGGGCGGTGGGGCGGCGCGGTACCGTGCTCGGCAGTCGCGTCCTTCTGCACATCTGCAGGGTGCTATCGGCAGCTGGCACCTGATCCTTGAGCTTTTTTTTGAAGCCATCACCGAAGCTGCTCCACGCGCGAGTAGAGCCTTGCGCGAGCCCGGGGCCACCTGACGCGGGCCCGGGACCACATCCCGTTCAGCATGATGGAATGGGCAGGCCAGCCCCCGGCGAGCCACCTGCCGCGATCGCCCTGCCAGTACCCACGGCCCGGGAGCGACCAGGACAGCCCGACATCCCGCTCCGACACTCATGTTGCACCAATCGCAAAATTGATGCTCAAGTCTCGTGGCCCACCTGCCGATACCCCACCCCAGATGCAGCTGCACGGTTGCGGCTGAGCAACGCAAACACCTTCAGGGAGACAGGTACGATGCCCACAGCAACCCGCCCCAACAAGCGCCTCCTGGCCTGGAGCTGGCTCCCGGCCATGGCAGTCGTTGCACTGTCGAACATGACCGCGGCCGGCGTCTCGCTCGTCCCCAACGCGACCAGCGCCTCCTCGGCGACCGTCGGTGTCGGCGGCACGATCGGCGTCGGTGCTTCCATCGACGCCGTCACAGGCTGCGCCGGTCCCTTCGATCCCGGCGGCGGCGCGGACATGGTGCTGGCAACCGCCAACATCGCCCCGGGCACGTGTACCGTCTCGGTCTCCACCAACGCAGCGAACGGCGCCTACGTCGACGTCTTCAACGACGCCGGTGCAGCCAACTTCTTCTGCACCGGTGGCTGCGCCGCCGACCAGGACGTGATCGGCAATGGCAACCCCGCACCGCCCTACCGGATCGACGGCGTGACCCGCGAGGACCGCTTCGGGATGACCCTCGTCGGCGGCACCTACGGAAACGGTGGCGGCGGCAGCTGGGTGGCGAACGCCGGCGCCGACCCTGCTGCCACGGCCTGGTACCCGGTCGCTGCCGCAGCCGGTGCCGATACCGACGCCTGCTACACGACCTCCGACGTGGTCTCCGGCGAGACCTGCCAGTTCCGCTTCGGCGCCAACCCGGCCGGTGACCAGAACACAGGCGGCTACTCCGGCACGGTCCGCTTCCAGGTGATGCCGCAGCCGTAGGACGCAGCATCGACGAAACCATCGCCATGGCAACCATGGTCCATCGTCTCCACGGCTGGGGGCGGCTCCCGAGGCGGGAGTCGCCCCCAGCGCTCGTTCCGGGAGGTTCCGCAGGGACCGCTGCGGGTAGGCTCCTCGCACGTGAGCGCGTGATGGGCCACCTGACACTCCGACGTCCCGACACCTCCTGCCGGCCGGTGCGCAGTGCCCTGCCGCTGCTCGCCGTGCTCCTGGCGCTCGTGCTGCCCGCCGAGGCCCCGGCCCTCGAGGTCAGCCTGCTGGAAGGGGCGACGGTGTCGGGCCGGCTGTCGGTCACCCCGGTGGTCGACCAGGTCGACACTGCAGTCCCCGGGGAGACGTCCGTGCGCCGCCTGCAGGTCTCGAACCTCACCGACCAGACGCTCATCATCCGCTTTGCGACCGTCGACCTGCAGGCCTCGGACAGCCCGATCCGGCTGGTCGACATCGTCCAGGACGCGGCCTACGGTGCCGGGTCGTGGATCACCCCGGAGGTCGAGGAGCTCGAGCTGCCAAGCCTCCACCGCGCCCTGGTCAACGTCTCGGTCACCCCACCGGCCAACGCACCCGTGGGCAGCAACTACGGCGCCATCCAGATCCTCGGGGAGTACGCGACGGACGACGCGGACGAGGAGGGCGGAACCCGGGTCGTGCCACTGCCCGCGATCCTCGCCCAGATGCTCGTCAACGTCCCGGGGGACATCGTCAACGAGGGCTCGATCACCGAGGCCACGGTCAGCGATCGGGTCTTCCTCAGCCAGGGCTTCCGCAGCCGCGGCATCGCCCGCTTCGAGACGGTCTTCGAGAACCGGGGCAACGTCACCGAGGAGATCTCGGGCGAGATGGTGATCCGCAGCGTGTTCGGCAACGTCGTGCAGCGCTACTCGATCTCACCGATGCTCGTCCTGCGCGCGTCCGACCGAACCGTTCGGGTGCTCTGGAACGACACCCCGCGGTTCGGCCGGTTCACCGCCACGATCTCCCTGCAGGCGAAGTCGGGACTCACCGACGAGGCGACCTTCGA
>SKUG01000162.1 GCA_007122215.1 Thermoleophilia bacterium
CGATCCGGTCGAGCACCGCGAGGTCCTCCACGAACCAGACGGCCGTCTGGGTGCCGTCGGCCTCGAGCGCGGTGAGGTCGGGCTCGTCGTCGGTGACCGATGCCAGCAGCTCGTCGAGCGGCGCCTCGGCATCATCGTAGAGCAGGAAGACCGGGCTGGTGTTGATCCCCGAGTCGCGCAGCAGGGCCTCACGCTCGATGCGCGGGGCGTCGAAGGTGCGCTCGTGGGGGTGGATGCTGCCCTCGCCCAGCGGCTCGAGTGCGAGCTCGCAGAGCAGGCCGATGCGGGTGCGGCGCACGCCGTCCGGGCCGACGTAGCGCTGCTGTACGACGGCCACCCCGATCGCGCCCTCCTCGAGCACGTCATCGCCGAGCCATGCCTCGAGCTGGTCGCGGGCGGCACTGCCCGATGCCGCCTTGTCGATCAGCACCGAGCTCCACTGCGCATCGGCGGCGAGGCGCTGCCCTGCCTCGTCGTCGATGACGTCGTACGGCGGGGCGAGCATGCGCCCGGGCTGCTCGACGACGTCCGGGTTGTACCTGATGATCGGGAAGCGACTGACCTGTGCCATGTGCGAAGCTTACCGGCATGACGACCACGAGGATTGCCGATTTTGCAGCCGGCCGGCCGGTGGAGGGCATCTTCTCGGTGTCCCGCAAGGCGCGGCGGCTGTCGCGAACCGGTGACGCCTACCTGGCGCTGGAGCTGACCGATGCCACCGGCGCGGTGAGCGCACGAGCCTGGGAGAACGCGGAGTTCTTCGACCGCACGGTGAAGATCGGCGACGTCGTGCGGGCCTCGGGACGGGCCGTGCAGTTCCGGGATGCACTGCAGCTGGAGATCCGCAGGATGCAGCCGGTCGGCAGCGAGGGGGAGGGCGTGCCGCTCATCCCCAGCTCGCGGCGGGACCCGGCCGAGCTCGCCGGGCAGGTCGAGTTCCTGATCGGCGAGGTCCCGGACGAGCAGCTGGCCCGCGTGGCGCACGAGCTGTGGACGGGCGAGCATGCCGATGCGCTGCGGCGATCGCCGGCCACGGCCAGCGGTCACCATGCCTGGCTCGGTGGCCTGATGGAGCACACGGTGTCGGTGGCGGCGATGTGCCAGGTCGCCTGTGAGCAGCACCCCCACCTCGATGCGTCGGTGCTGCTGACGGCCGCGCTGGTGCACGACGTCGGCCGCGCGCGGGAGCTCGAGTACGCCGAGCAGATCACCACCAGCGAGCAGGGCGAGCTCTTCGGACACCTGCTGCTGGGCCACGAGATGCTGACCGCGGCCGGCGCGGCAACCGGCGCCGATACCCACCCCAGGTGGGCGCGGCTCGTGCATGCGGTGTCCTGCCACCACGGCCCGGCCGACCGCTGCCGCACCGGCGAGGCGCACGCGCTGCTGCAGCTCAACATGCTCGATGCACGCCTCACGCCGCGCGGCCCGGCCGCATAGGCGACCCGGCTGCCGCGTCCGCACGGCTCGGGTCAGGCCGGACTCACCTGGAGCATCGCGACCAGCGTGTCGGTGTCGTGGGTCTCGACCTCGAAGACGCCATGCATGTCGGCGGTGAAGCGGATGATCCCGGGCTCGTCCGGGGTGATGTCGGCGTAGAGGTCGTAGCCGTGGAGGTGGAGCTCCTCGCTGACGTCTGCCGACACGCTGATCGAGACGACATCGCCAACCGTCGCCTCCCAGACCTGCACGCCACCCTCGGGCAGGCCATCGACGATCACACCCGCGAACTCGTGGTCGATGGGCGCATCGGCCGGGAGGGTCTCCTGTGGTGGGCGCTCGCTGGCTGCGCCACAGCCCACCGCGAGCATCGCGACGAGGATGAGGACCGGCAGCAGGCGCAGGATGTGGGACTTCGGCCGGTGACGGGCAGCCAGCTGGCCCCGGTCCGGACCGATGGTCGCAGATGGCTGGGTACCGGCCGGTGGTGCGGCAGGGCTCTGGGTCGTGGACATGGTTCCTCCCGTGGGGTGGAGACGGTCAGGATGGGCGGCGGCCGCGACGCATGCGTCGAACGACGGGAACGGTGACCAGCAGCAGCGCCAGCGTGATCGCTGCGGCGATCACGAACGGCTCACGCCACGGGGGCCGGCCACCAATGTAGTACAGCGTGCCATGGATCGCTCCCTCCTCATCACCAAGCAGGAGGGGGACCTCCCACTCGAAGACGAGCTGCTCGGCAGGGTCGCGGGGATCCACCATCGGGGGCAGCGAGCGGGCCATCCAGTGGATGCGATGGTCGTGGAAGCTGTGGGCGGGTGCCGGGGTGTCGACGCGGACCCACTTCGGGGGACCCTCGCCGACGCCATCGGGGATGGGCACGTCCCCGTAGCGCTCGTCGTTGAGGAAGTGTGCACGGCTGTTGTGGTTGACCCAGACCCCATCGGGGCCGATCCGCACGTAGGGCTCGTCGTCGTAGCCAGGGACCAGCAGCTCCTCGTCGCCGACGTTGGCAACGTGCAGCTCGTCGTCCCCACCGTAGATGCGTGCGCTGACGGGCCAGCCGGCAGGCTCGATCCGGTCGACGACCGATCGGTAGTCATCCGAGTCGGGGCCGTGCGCACCCGCCGCTGACGGCAGCAGCATCGCCACCAGCATGATCGAGAGCAGGATGGGAGCGACTGACACACGTGCGATGCGCGGTGTCAGTCGATACCCGCCGGCAGCGCCCAGGTCACCGACAGGTGCCAGGGTTGATGCCGGACGGCCGTGTCCCGTGCCTGCTCTGTGACGGTGCATGTGGTCCTCCCGGGTCGGACCGGGGGCTGGCCGGCATGGCCAGCCCCCGGTCAACAGGTGGCATGTCAGCTGCTGCGACCGCCGCGGATCCAGCCGCCGAGCGCCACGAGCAGCGCAAGGCCGCCCAGGCCGACGCCGGCCCAGGCTACGCCGCTGGCTGCAGCGTCATCGGCGTCGTCACCTGCGGCCACCTCGTCGTCCTCGGTGGCGTCGGCATCGTCGCCGTGCCCATGGCCGTGACCGTGGCCGTCACCCTCGGTGAGCAGCACGGTCGGCACCGGGTACGGTGGCTCGTCCTCGCCCTCGACGCGCGGCTCGACCCACGCAGCCTCGGAGCCACCCTCGCACTCCTGGATCGCCGGGAAGGCGAGCTCGGTGCCGGCTGCATCGGGCCAGCGCACGCTCATCCCGAAGATGTCGAGCACGTCGGAGGGCAGCGGGTCGCTGGTCCGCCACACGACCTCGGTGATGCGCCCCTTGGGTGCACCATGCCCGTGGTCATGGCCATCGCCACCGTGGGAGTGGTCGGCGTCGTCGCCGTGGGAGTGACCGTTGTCGTCTCCCATGCCGTTGTCGCCACCGTGGGCGTCGTCACCGTCGGGGGCATCCTCGCGGATGACCTCGAGGTCCCAGCCGGGATTGCGCTGGGGCGTGACTCGCTCCAGCTCCTCGGGGATCTGGATCCGTACCACCTCCGTGGCGTCGGCGCCACAGCCGTGTGGAACGCTGACCTGCACGTAGGCGTATGCCCCTGCAGCGGTGGTGTTGGGACGCAGCGTGACGTGCGCCGATGCGGTTGCCGCGGCCAGCAGGCTCGCGCTGATGGCCAGAACCACTCCGTGGACCAGCCGTGTCTTCAAGCGATTCATCTTCGTTCTCCCGTGATTGGGTTGATCTTGGTCGTGCCGCCTGCAGTGATGTCAGCGTGGCGTGCTGACGGGGAGCTCGATGACGACGGCACGGTTGTCGAACTCCCCCCTCCTGATGTCGATGCGGAACCGCCAGGTGCCGGCCTGGGGGATGGATGCGGCGACGGTCGTCCAGTGTCCCGGGCCGGCGCGGTCGAGCGGCAGCTCGAGGTTGCGCAGGCCCAGGTCCGGCTCGCTGGCTGACAGCCGTGCAGCCGCGACCGAGGCGTCGGGCACCCCGGCGCGGTCGAGGACGTAGAGGTGTACCTCGTTGGGTCCGCTGCGGGCCGGGTCGAGCACGAGCTGGACGCTGGTGCCGTCGGGCATCACCTCGGTTGCCTCCTGCAGGCCGGGATCCAGCGCCTGGGCTGCAGGCATGCTCGTCACGAGCACCGCCGTCACCGCCAGCACTGCGGCAAGGATCCCCAGCTCGATGCGGACGTACCGCCGCAGGCGCTGGAGGCCGTCACCGCCGTCGATCCCATCCCGCACGAGCCGCCGGTTGCGCGCGGCCAGCGGCAGGATCGCCCCCAGCAGCACGAGCTTGGCCAGCACCGCCCGACCCCACGTGGTGCCCGTGAGGGCCTCCACGCTTCCTGCCTCGAGCAGGACCTGGACCGAGCCGGTTGCCACGAGCACGCAGACCGCCACGAACGCGACCCCCGAGAATCGGGGCACCGCCCCGATCGCGACGGCCGGCCGCTGCCGGATCGCCGCCAGCAGGGCCACGAGCCCTCCGACCCAGAGCCCGGCCGCGATGCCATGCATGGCATCTGCCGGCACCCGGATCGCAGCCTCCGCGGCCGCTGCAGCATGGCTGCCAACGGTGAGCAGTGCAGGCGAGGCCCCCGCGAGGAGGATCCCGACCCTGCGCATGCGCCGACCGATGGACCATGCCGCCAGCACCAGCACCAGCGCCAGGAGCCGGGCAGCGGCGACCACCCCGAGCGGACCGTCGAGCTGGGCCGACAGCCGGGCAGGGGTGAGCTGTCCGGGGTCGTAGGCGCCGGCGACGGCAACCTCCGCGGCATAGCCGAGCAGGATCGCACCGGCACCGATGCCAGCGGCCGCTGCAACGCCCCGGCCGGGCACCCCCAGGCCTGCCAGGCCCATGGCAACCATGCCAGCCGCCAGCAGGATGGCCACCGTGCCCACGCCGCGCAACGACACCGCTGCAACACGCATGCCAGGCGCCACCTCGGCACTTGCCAGCGCGGCGGCGCGGACCTCCTCGGTGCCGGTGGGTGCGGTGGCGTGGAAGACCAGCACGCTCCCGACCGGATGGGTGTCTGCGGAGATCACGCGCCATGACACGGCCCAGCTGCCGTCGGCATCCACGTCCGCCTGGAAGGACACCGTCTCCCGCTCGACCCTCAGGTCGATCGGGTCGAGGCGTCGCCCGTCGGGCGCATGGATGCTGATGGCCCCATCGAGCACCGTGACGGGCTCGTTGAAGGTCAGCGAGACGTCGATCCTCCCGGGATCGACGGTCGCCTCAGCGGCAGGCTCGGTCGCCCGCAGCTCGGCGTGTCCGAGCGCGAACGCGGGCAGCAGCCAGCTGCCGGCCACCATGATGGTGGCGGCCAGCACCAGCAGTCCATGCCGTCGCTGGGCACGTCCGTGCCCACGCGGGCGGTGTCGAGGTCCGTGCACGTGGTCGTCTCCCGGCAGTGCGGGATGGCCCCCCGGCGCGTGACGCGCAGGTGGCGTGGGTCGCATCGACGTGGACCCCAGTCGGTGGGCCGCGGTGCGACCAGCCGGCAGCCATCGCGGGATGACGCCGGATGTCAGGGGTTGAATGCGCGGGCTCCGGCACGGCAACCGAAGGCGCCAGCGGGAAGGGCTGCATGAGCCTGGCAATCCACTCGATGACCCGGCCAAGGCCAACCAGCAGGACCAGCGCCACGGCGACCTGCACCAGCGCACCCACGACGAGCAGCGCTGGCTCTGGCTGCCCGGCACCGACCACGGCGTGCTCGACGTGCTCGGCCAGCACGAAGGCCCCGGCGGGCACCATCGCCAGCCCGAGGCCTGAGAGGCTGAAGCTCAGCTCCCGGCAGCGACGGCGAATGTCACGTCGAAGGGGGGAGCCGCCACGGCGCAGCATGCGACCTGCCACGGCCAGGCTGACGACTCCGACCAGCAGCAGGGGCAGGTGCCACAGGTGGATGGGCAGCAGCCTGCCGGCCGCTCCCGGCAGGTGGGCATGGGCTGCGCCCGAGCCGTGGGAGTGGGAGTGGGAGTGGGAGTGGGAGTGGGAGTGGGAGTGGTGGGCGTCACCGTGGCGGACCGCCCCGGGGTCATGGACATGCCCCGCAGCGGGAACGGGACCCCCCGCCGAGCTGCCGGGTGGAACGAACACGTAGGCAGCTGCGTGGGAGAGCACGAACCCGGCAACCACGAGCGCAACCACCACCAGGGCAATGACCCGGTTGGCGGCCTGCGCGGGACCATGGGTGAGGGACGGCATCAGTCCCACCATACCCGAGCATCGGCAGGGCACACACGGAAGCTCGGGGAGCGCGTCCTCAGCCCACCCGCTCGAGCAGTGCCACCGCCGGCACGGCCAGCGCGAGCCCGAGCAGGGCCCCGGCGAGCACGTCACCGACGTAGTGGACCCCGAGCAGCACGCGCGAGGCAGCGAGCACCACGGCGACGGCCACCCAGAGCGCGGTGAGCGCGGGCAGCAGCACCGTCATGCAGGCCGCGCCGACCACTGCCATGGTGGTGTGGGCGGACGGGAACGACCAGCTCGACGGGGCCTGCCCCACGGGGCTGACCGGCCGGGGGCGGCGCACCACGAGCTTGACCAGCGAGTTCACCAGCAGGGCCACGACGACGCTGCCCGCGGCGACGAGGGCCTGCTGCCATCCCGCACCGAGGACGGCCACCACGGCAAACAGCACGATCCAGCCGATGCCGTAGCTGCCGGTCTCGGAGATCCGGATCACCGCCCGGGCGATGCGCTCCCGCCCGGGGCGGGCGAGCACGGCTGCCAGCGCGGCACTCAGGCGGCGGTCGAGGTCTGCGATGCGGTGGCCCATGGCGGCATGATCGCAGCTGCCCGGGGGTCGACGCTAGTCGCCTGAACGGCGCTTGCGGCGCACGTAGCGGACGCGGCCATCGTCCGGATCGTCGGCATCCGGACCGGACGGACGCTGCCCTGGGGACGGACCCATCGAGTCCTGCGCCGTCTCGCCGAGCGTGCGGCGCTCCCGGTAGCGGGCCGCCTCCTCCGCGAGCTGGCGCTGGGCCTCGCTGAGCTCGGCCGGCACCTCGCGATCCCGGCGCTGGCCCGTCTCGGGGTCGACCTCGATCAGGCGACCCTGCAGGAGGTAGGCGCCGACCTCCGAGCGGGGCAGGCCAGTCACGCGTGCAACCTCGTTGATCGACGCGCGGACGTGGTCGCGCAGGTAGTTCTTCACCAGCAGGAAGCGGTGGTGCTCGTTGGTGATGCAGCGTGGACACAGCTGCACGCGCTCGCGCGGGAAGACGGCGCTGCATCCGGCGCACACGTCGAGCTTCTGGTGTCGGGCGGGCTCCATCATCGTACGGGCACGGGCTCCACGACCCGCGCATCGCGCCTATCGGCAGCTCCCCCGGGAAAGTTGAATCCGGGGTTCCTCTGGATCAGCCGGGGGCCTGCTCGACGAGCTCGACGAGCACCCCGGAGCAGTCGGCAGGGTGCAGGAACGCCACCGGGGTGCCATGCAGGCCGATCCGACCCGCGCCCGGCAGCACCCGTTGCCCGCGCCCGACAGCCTCGTCGAGCGCAGCACCCAGGTCGTCGACCTCGTAGGCAACGTGGTGCAGGCCCTCCCCGCGACGCTCCAGGAAGCGCTGCACGCCACCGCGGCCGGTCGGCGAGACGAGCTCGACGGCGCTGCCGGCAACGTCGATGGTCGCTGCACGCACGCCCTGCTCGGGCAGGTCGGTGGGCTCGTGGTCGACACGGCCCCCGGTGAGCGCGAGCTGGGTCGCCAGCGCGACGTCGAGGTCGTCCACGGCGATGGCGACGTGGTGGAGCCTCACGCGGGGCTGGCCTCCTCCTGCAGCTCCGCATCGTCGGCATCCCGTTCGTCATCGGTGCCGTGCGGCTCCTTGCCGTCGGTGCGCTTGCCGATCGGATCCTTGTCGAGCGGCTTGCCCTCGAGCACCAGCCGGAACTCGTCACGGTCGAGCACCTCGTACTCGAGCAGCGCCTGGGCGAGCGCCTGCAGCTGGTCCCGATGCTCGTTGAGCAGGTCGAGCGCGCGCTGGTAGGCGCGGTCTGCCAGCTCGTGCTGCTCGCGGTCGCGGCGCTCCTTGGTCTCCTCCGACAGCGCGTAGTTGTCGGCGCGCAGGGTGTAGGAGCCCACGCTGTCACCCATGCCCCAGTCGAAGACCATCGAGCGGGCGATCTCGGTGACCTTCTGCAGGTCGCTGGCCGCGCCGGTGGTGATCCGCCCGAAGACGATCTCCTCCGCCGCGCGCCCGCCCAGCGCCATCACCATGCGGTCCTCGAGCTCCTCGCGCGAGCGCAGGTACTTGTCCTCCTCGGGAAGGTTGATCACGTAGCCGAGCGCCTGCCCGCGCGGCACGATCGTGATCTTCGCGACCGGGCTGAGGTGGGGCAGCAGGTCGCTGATCAGGGCGTGGCCAGCCTCGTGGTAGGCGACGATCTCCTTCTCGGAGTCGGTGATCACCTTGCTCGACTGCAGGCCGGCCACCACCCGCTCGATGGCCTGGTCGAAGTCCTCCTGGTGCACGACCTGCTTGCCGCGCCGCCCCGCGAAGATCGCGGCTTCGTTGCAGATGTTGGCGAGGTCGGCGCCGGCCAGGCCAGCCGAGTGGCGGGCGACCTGCATCAGGTCCACGTCCTCGTCGAGGGGCTTGTTGCGCGTGTGGACCTTGAGGATCTCGAAGCGGCCGTCGAGGTCGGGTGGCCCGACGAAGATCTGGCGGTCGCAGCGGCCCGGACGCAGCAGGGCAGGGTCGAGGTCGTCGAGGCGGTTGGTCGCGCCGATGAAGACGAGCTGGTCGCGGTTGGCAAAGCCGTCGAGCTCCACCAGCAGCTGGTTGAGGGTCTGGTCCTTCTCGCGGGAGATGTCGAAGCCGCGCTTGGTGCCGACGGCATCCATCTCGTCCACGAAGATGATCGCGGGCTGGTTCTTGCGGGCGGTCTCGAACAGCTTGCGGATGCGGGCGGCACCCAGGCCGGCGAACATCTCCACGAACTGGGAGGCGCTCTGGCTGTAGAACATCGCCCCGGACTCGCCGGCCACGGCCTTGGCGAGCAGGGTCTTGCCGGTGCCGGGCGGGCCGTAGAGCATCACGCCGCGCGGAACGCGCGCGCCCAGCTGCTCGAACTGCTCCGGATTCTTCAGGAACTCGACGATCTCCCGCAGCTCGAGCTTGGCCTCTTCGGCGCCGGCGATGTCGTCCCACTGGATCTCGGGGCGGCCCTCGGGCATCACGACCTGGGTGCGGCTGCGGGGCATCGCGCGCAGCGTCACCCAGATCAGCACGCCGATCAGGAGCACGAGCAGCAGCGGCGAGAATGCCAGCAGCCATCCGGGCACGGTCTTGAGGAAGGCCACGAGGCTCGTGACGAATGTGGTGAGTATGTCCTGCACGCTCGGAGTCTCCCGGCGGTCGGGTTGCCTGGCCGGCCCGAGGCGACGATGGTCGCTGGGCCTCCACGGGCCCGCCTCCCGTCGGGTGCGGGCCGCGTCGGGCACCTACCCCGTCCCTGCCGACCGTGAACCTGCGTGCCGCGTTTCCCGGCGGATTGGCAGGGGGTTGGCAGGCCCGCGCGTCGGGTCGTGGACGCTTGGCCATGCACGTGGCCTGCGGATTTCCCTCAAGGTTTCCGGGTTTCACGCCGAATACATACGGGCAAGACGTAACCGAACCGTCACGGCGCGCCGGATGCCACCGGCCCCGAGCCGCGACCAGACCAGCATGAAGGAAGGGCAGCAGATGAGTTTCGAGGGGGATCTCAAGGCACTGCAGGCATTGCGCGAGGAGCTCGTCCAGATGGGCCGCGCGGAGGAGCTGCAGGCACTGGACGCGGCCATCGCACGGCTCGAGGGCGGCGGAGAGGAGCAGCCCAAGCCGGCGCGGCGCAGCAAGCCGAAGACGTACCTGAAGCTGAAGAAGAAGTACTACACGCCGGCTGAGGTCGCCAAGCGCGTGGGCGTCAGCCGGCAGACGATCGTGAAGTGGATCGAGCGCGGCGAGCTCGACGCGGAGCTCACGCCCGGCGGCCACCACCGGATCCCGGCGTCGGTCTTCCATCGCGAGGGCCGCGGCGAGCCGGTGCAGCTGATCCCGGTCGAGGACGAGACGGCCTAGCGCCCGGACACGAAAGTCTACCCCCAGGGGATCTGGCACGCCAGGTCCACCCTACGCACCCACAGCACCAACCACACCCACACGGTACGACGCACTGCCCGAGGCTCGGGGGAAGGACTCGGGGCGCACCGGAGCTCGTGCCACCGCGGCCGGGGCAGCCACCACGCTGCTCCGGCCGCATTCGTGTGGCGGGGCGGGTGGCTGGGTGCGGGTGCAGCGGCGGGTGCGGATGGGTGTCAGCGCACGCCGCGCTCCTGCACGGTGCTCACGGCGTGGGTCGATGGTCCCATGGTGATCCGCACCGCCGGCCCGGATCAGGATCGATCGTCAGCGGTCGCATCTCATGAGGGTGCCGGAGGATCGGTGCATCCAGCGACGCTGCGGGCACGCGCGAGGAGGGTTGCGGCGGGCACGACCCGGCCCGCGAGGTACGTCGACAGCCGCGACGGTGAGGTTCCCAGGGCCGCAGCGAAGTCCTTCTGGGTCATGCCGCTGCTCTCGAGCGCAGCGCGCAGCTCGGCCATCACCCACTCCCGCTCGGCGCGGTCCCGCTCGGCGCGAGCGTGTGCGATCTGGCGACGCATGATCTCGGTCACGCCATACGGTTGGGCAAAGCCGAGGACTTCCTCCACACGCCGGGCCGCGGGCCCCCAGGGTGAGCTGCGGATGGCCTGGGCGACGCGCCGGTAGTCACGCAGGTCGCCTCGCTCCAGTGCTGCGCGCAACGCCTCGAGTGGCCAGGCCTCGACCGGGGTGTCCTCGGCGGCCTCGACGTTGCGGAAGCGGGCCACGATCAGGGCTCCTCGTGCACCATGGCGTCGGCAACCCGGGCGAGTTGCTCGCAGACGGCATCCCAGGTCCAGCGCGGGTCGAGGTCGCGATACGCGGGGAGCTCCCTGATCACCCCAGCGTCGGCAGGGCGGGGGTCGGCCAGCTGCCGGGTGACCTGGCTGGCAACCGACAGGTCCCCGGCCCGGTGGTCGGGGTAGTAGCCATCGATGTCCGACAGGGTCGAGGCTGACGCGGGAAGGCCGAGGCGGTCGGACAGCGCCGCGATGTCGAGGTAGTCACGGACCTGGTTTCGGCGCACCATGGGGGTGGTTTGCCAGCGACACTGCGCCTGGAGCCTAGAGCGACCGGTTGGTCAGCTGGAGTGGCACCGGCGGGGTGCCGTGCTCGCGGATGGCCTGCTGGGCTGCACCGATGGCGTCGTAGTCGCTGCGGTCCTTCGGGGCGGCTGCGCAGTAGCGGGTGACCTGGGAGAGGGTGATCCGGCACTCGGGCAGGCCGACCTTCTCGGTGACCTGCAGGGCGGCCGTGGCCAGCAGCAG
>SKUG01000098.1 GCA_007122215.1 Thermoleophilia bacterium
ATGGTCCTGTACCGGCTCGCCTTCAGCGGGGCCGAGGCGGCCGAGGGGTAGCCCGGCCACCCGGAAGGGTGCATCCTGTCGTCGCGCTCCTGCACGGACAGGTCGTGGTCACGCGCCGTGCCGTGCCGCGGCCGGCCGCATGCCGCGCTACTGGACGAAGTCGTCATAGGTCCGATCGCCGCGGAACGGCATCAGGTGCTGCGCGAAGAAGCCGTTGGGCACCGTCTCGCGCTGGAGGACGCCGTACTCTTCGGGCCATGAGCCGTCGCGCGGCAGGCGGAAGGTGCCCATGAGCATGTCGACCAGCGGCACGTGGATCGCGTAGTTGCGGTCCCAGTAGTCGCGGTGCCGGGCGTGGTGCCAGTGGTGGTAGCGCGGCAGCACCACGAGGTACTCCAGCCAGCCAAAGCGCACGCCGATGTTGGCATGGGCGATCACGGCCTGCAGACCGACCAGGATGATGTAGGCGTTGAGGACCTCCTGCGCGAAGCCCATCACCAGCAGGGGCAGGAGCACCACGCTGCGCGTCAGCACCGTCTCCATGAAGTGCATGCGCGAGCCGGCCAGCCAGTCGAGCTCGGGGCTGGAGTGGTGCACCGCGTGGAACCGCCAGAAGGCCTGCAGCCGGTGGTAGCTGCGGTGGATCAGCGCCTGCGCCATGTCCGCCACGAACACGGCGATCAGGAACTGCACCACCGCCTGCAGGCCGGTGATGGCGGCCTCGAGCCCGGGAAGCCGGATGAAGTCGGCCATGAAGGTCGTGGTGGCGGTGACGAAGATGAGGATGAACTGGATGAAGACGTGGGTGGAGAAGAAGTAGGCCGCGTCGGTACGCCAGCCAGGGCGCAGGGGGTGCATCGGCTTGTGTGCGAAGTAGTGCTCGAGCGGCACGAACACCAGCGCGCTGAAGAAGAGCGCCAGGATGAACCAGTCGAGCCCGAGCGAGTAGGCGGTCGAGTTGATGCTGTCGAACTGGACGGTTGCGCCGCCCAGGACGAGCGCGATCGTGCTCGTCCCCAGGCCGGCGAGCGCGACCCGGCGATGCTGGTCCTTGAGGATCGCGAGCGTGCCCAGGAAGAACGAGGTGGCGATGCCGCCGAGCAGCAGGTGCCGCGCGAAGGTCTCGGTGTAGATCGCCCGCACCTCCTGGCTGGTCAGCAGCTCGGGGAAGTGGAAGGACAGCACCGCAAGCAGGCTGAGGATCCCCAGGAAGCAGGAGACGTACGGCTTGAAGTCGGGGTGGCGCAGCAGCATCGGCGAATGCTACCCGAGCGCGGGACCGCGAGCATCGAGCCGGACGCCCAACATGTCAATGGCGATCTGGGGCGTGTCGCCTCGGATGGTAGCGCTCCGGTACACGAACGCGTAGGTCACCTCTGTGTCGCGCGTGTTCACGTGCCCACCTTCCCGTCGCTATCGTGGCAGGCCGCGAGGCCCGGCACCATGGTCTGGCTGGATACGCGCATGTGCCCCACCTACCCGGTGGAACCTGGTGCACGTCGCCGCGGCCCTGACCGCGCCCGCGCCGTCGTGGAGCGCATCCACCCATCCCGGCGGCCCGGCATGGTCGAGGCATGGGCAGTCTGCTTCAGGCACGGAACCACCGTTCTGAAACGCCCGCACAACCGGCGCTTTCAGTGGAGGCGGCGGGAATCGAACCCGCGTCCACGGCCGTCATGCACGAACATCTACGAGCGTAGTCCCTGGTTTGGTCTCGGTGCGCGCCTGCCCCCGGGACCGGGCCAGCGTGCACCACACGGCTCCTTTGGGAGTCCCTGCCTCAGGCGAGTCGTGCTCCGTCGGCAGGCAAGCCCGTTTGATGATGCCGCATCCAGCGCCACGGGCCCAGCGCTGGGGCGACAGCTACGTAACCAGGTTACGCGGCAAGTGCGAGTTCGTTCTCTGCACCTAGGGTTTGGTCGACTGATTAACGAGGCCAACGACCATCCTCGGCTCGCAGCCCGGGCATGTCACCGACCCTGTCGAAGCCAGTACGCCCCCTGAGCTGTATGTCTGGTGCGCAGCCAGACGGCCATCCGTCGGGCACGCACCTCCCACAGTATAGCCGCGGACAGGCACGGTTCCATCGGAGATCCCGCGCGAGCGGGGGATGACGCTGACGCAGGCCGGGGGCTGGCCGGATACGGCCAAGGCGTGGCCTCTTTGATACCAACCCGTGCCGGGCTGCGATACGCCGGATGAAAAGAGCGTCTCGGGCCCCGCCGTCGGGGCGGGCATCCCAGCCGGGCGCAGCAACGGACATGAGTGGTGGGTGAGATGACAGTCTCGATCAACAGCGTAGCCGCACAGGGCATCACGGCCGCAGGAGCCGACGCGGGCCCAACGGCCGTCGCCGGCGGCGGCATCCTGCCGACCGGAGCCAGCCAGGCGCTGGCCGGAGGGGCCGTGCCCCAGACGGGAGGCATCGGCTCGATCGTCCGCAGCGCCCTGATCGGTGCTGCCGGCGGTGCCGCTGCCGGAGCCGGCTACGGCCTGCTCGCCGGCGCGGTGACCTTCCTGCCCACGGTGACCGTGCCGATGGGTGCGCTGATCGGCGCAGGGGCAGGCGCCGCGCTGGGCATCCTGCGCGGGGTGATGACCAACCGCCGCGAGACCCTCGCGCTGCGCCAGCAGCAGACGATGATGCAGCAGTACATGGCCCCGATGCCGCTTCCTGCAACCAAGCAGGCCGCACCGGCCGCACAGCAGCAGGCATCGGGTCCATCCGGCCCGACCTTCAAGCCCGGGGAGAGCGGAAGCGAGGTGCGCAACACCCAGCGCCGCCTGCGGATCCTCGGCATCTACCGTGACAACGTTACCGGCCGCATGGATGACGCCACCGTGGCAGCCATCCGCCGCTACGAGCTCATGAAGGGAGCAGCCCCGACCGGGCTGTCGACCCCGGAGCTGCGGCGGGCGCTCCACGCTGACGCGCGGCAGGTGAGGCAGTACGCGTAGCCCCGACCTGCGCGTCACCCACGCACGCAGACGGCACGCAGGCGCCGTCGCGAGGACCGGACAG
>SKUG01000252.1 GCA_007122215.1 Thermoleophilia bacterium
CAACCGCGGCGCGACGATCTCGGCCCAGACAGCCCGCACCCTGCAGACGATGCTCGCGGGCTACCCGGCATCTGCCGGGATGGTCCAGGAGATCAAGCACCTCGAGCACGAGGGCGACCGCATCCTCCGCGAGCTCGTCCGCGAGCTGCACTCGGCCTTCATCACCGAGATCGACCGCGAGGACATCTACGGGCTCGCCTCCGCGATCGACGACGTGATCGACCACATCGACGAGGCAGCCGCGATGCTCGACATCTACCAGGTCGAGTCGGTGACCTCCACGGTCGTCGGCCAGGCAGACCTGCTGGTCGGAGCCACCGAGGCGCTCGTTGCCGCGCTCGACGACATGAAGACCCCCGAGCGGATGGACCGGCACTGGTCCGCCATCCACGAGTTCGAGGATCGCGGTGACCAGCTCCTGCGAGACGGCATCCGCGAGGTCTTTGCCGCCTGCTACGACGAGCCGGCCGTGATCATCTGCTGGAAGGACATCTACACCCAGCTCGAGGAGGCGATCGACGCCTGCGAGCGGGCAGCCACCGTCCTCGAGGCAGTCGCCGTCAAGCACACCTGATGCCGTCGACCCTCCGGACATCGACCACGCGCGGGGAGCTGCCCTGATGGACGAAGCCTCACTCCTGCTCTTTGTCACGGTGATCGTCCTCGCGCTGCTCTTCGACTTCACCAACGGCTTCCAGGACGCTGCCAACGCGATCGCCTCTGCCGTGGGCACGCGAGCCATGAAGCCGAAGACCGCCGTGCTGATGTCGGCCATCCTCAACTTCGTCCGTGCCCTGCTCAGCATCCAGGTGGCGCTCACCGTCGGCACCGGCATCGTCGACCCTGCCATCGCAACGCAGGCCGTCGTGCTCGGGGGGGTGGTCGGCGGCATCGTCTGGAACACGGTGACGTGGTACTTCGGCATCCCCTCGAGTGCATCGCACGCCCTGATCGGCGGGCTCGTCGGCGCGGCCCTGGCCTCCGCAGGACCTGCCATGGTCAACGGGACGGGCGTCTTCCAGAAGGTTGCGCTGCCGGCGCTGATCGCACCGACGCTCGGCCTGCTCGGCGCGATGGTCTTCGTCGCAGTGCTGATGCGGCTGACGCGTCGTGCGAACCCCAAGACAGCCCACCGCAGCTTCCGGCGCCTGCAGATCGCCAGTGCCGCATGGCTCTCGCTCACGCACGGCATGAACGATGCCCAGAAGACCATGGGCGTGATGTTCCTGGCGACCCTGACCTACCAGGGGATGACGCCTGAGGAGGCCGGGGACATGCCGATGTGGATCCGGCTGTCGGCGGCGTTCTTCATGGCCCTCGGGACCTACATGGGTGGCTGGCGCGTGATCAAGACCCTCGGGTCGAAGGTCGTGAAGATGCAGCCGATCCAGGGCTTTTCCGCCTCGACGTCATCTGCCGCAGTGCTCCAGATGGCCACCCAGCTCGGCATCCCGGTGTCGACCACCCACACCGTCACCGGTGGCGTGCTGGGTGCCGGCGCGGCCCGTCGCGCGAACTCGGTGCGCTGGTCGGTCGCCGGCGACATAGTCAGCGCCTGGGTGTTCACCCTCCCTGCGGCAGCCGGGGTCGGTGCTGCGACCTACTACCTGACGAGCTTCAGCCCCCTCGCGCTGCTCGCCTTGCTGGCAGCCGGTGCCATCTGGCTGAAGATCAAGATCGACGACCGACGCCCCGAGCGCTCCATCGACCAGGGCTTCCTGGCCGACCCGCCCGCATCGATCACCCTGGGCGGCAGCCGCCCCTCCTCCACCTCCTCGGCCTCCAGCCAGGACGGGCAGGCCAGCAGCGCAGGGGGTCGCTTCCCCCATCCACGCCGGGCCCCGGCAGCCGCAGGGAACACGGACGACCGGCAGCCGGCGGCCGCGCCCGTCGACTCGAGCGCCCCGACTCCCAGGCACCCCGACCAGCATGGCCAGGCCGCAGCCCCCGGAGGCCAGCCTGGCGGCCGTGGCGACACGTCCCGCCGGGCGCCGGACCTCGTCAGGGTGACCGGACGGGACCTGCTCGGCAGGGGCTCGACCGCTCCAGCCGATCCCCGGCGCCCGCTGGGCATCCAGCTCGGGATGACCGGGTCCACGGTCACCCGGACGACGAGGTCGGCAGACGGCGTGCGCATCGAGTCTGCCAGCACGCAGACCACGCTCCTGCGACTCAACCTCCCGCCGCTGGCACCGACGAGCCTGTCCCGGCGGAAGGACCCGGCTGCTCCTGAGGAGCCCGGTCCACCACCAGCGTGACCGGCCCGTCGTTGTGCAGCGACAGCTCCATGGCTGCACCGAACCTGCCGTACTGGACGCCCACCCCGGCTGCTGCCAGCTGCTCCCCGAAGCGCTCGTAGAGTGCGCGCGCCGTGTCGGGGAGTGCTGCATCCGAGTAGCTCGGTCGTGTCCCGGACGACACGCGCGCCAGCAGGGTGAACTGAGACACGACCAGCGCCTCCCCGCCCACCTCGAGGAGCGAGCGGTTCATGCGCCCGTCCCCGTCCGGGAAGACGCGCAGGCGCGCGACCTTCGCCGCCAGCCAGTCGGACTCGCCTGGACCATCTCCGGCACCGACGCCCACGAGCACGACGAGCCCGCGACCGATCGCCCCGACGACCTCGCCGTCAACGACCACGGACGCAGATCGAACCCGCTGCACAACGATACGCACGGGGAGACCATGCCCGCAGGCACCCATCCCGACACCACGGGGTGCCTCCATCGGGCCGAGGCAGTAGACTGGCGGCAGCTGTGAACCGATGTCGGCCGTGGGTGCCGACGCGACCAGACGGGAACCATGTCGGACAAGGAAGAGACAATCGAGGTCGAGGGCACGGTCACCGAGGCCCTGCCGAACACGATGTTCCGGGTCGACCTGGACAACGGGCACCAGGTGCTGGGCCACATCTCCGGCAAGATGCGCCGCTACTACATCCGGATCCTTCCCGGGGACCGCGTGAAGGTCGAGCTCTCGCCCTACGACCTGTCTCGAGGCCGAATCACCTACCGCTACAAGTAG
>SKUG01000012.1 GCA_007122215.1 Thermoleophilia bacterium
GATGTCCGAGCCGCGGAGCATCTCCGCCCCGTAGCGCGGATGCTCGTGCATGAGCTCGCGCTCGTCGCTCGACAGGATCCCGCGCTTGCCCCAGACCTCCTCGGGAACCCAGAGGGCACCGATGTCGAGCAGCACCAGCGCGATCCCGAGCTTCTGCAGGCGCTCGGGCATCCTGTCGACCCGACGCTCCCCGCGATAGTCGCGCCAGCCCACCTCGGCATAGAACCTGCGGGCGATCGCAAGGCCCATGACCGCGACGTTGACGGCATGGTTGAGCCGACCGCCCCCGTAGCGGCTGAGGTCGCTGAGCGCGACGAGCATGTGGCGTCGTGAGGAGATCTCGGTGAGCACCTCGCTGACCACCGACTCCAGCTGGATGACCTCGTCCTCGGAGATCACACCGTCGGTGTCGCGTAGGGCCTGGAATGCCTTCCGGACCTGTCCGAGGGACCGTCGGCGGGTGTCGTCGGTGATCGGTGGCTGGGCCTCGATGCCGCGCGACGCCTCGTCGTCGATCGGGACCGAGAGCACCCCGGCGCGCTCGAGCCGCTCCTTCAGCGCCTCGGTGATGACGACCTGCCCCGCAACCAGCGGCAGGGATGACACGTCGTCCTCGGGAAAGACGGATGCGGCGGTTGTCATGCCGGGGACGACGTGTTCGAGCGCGACCATGCGCATGGGTCCCACCATACCCGACGGGCTCCCCGCAGGGGAGATCGCGCCGACATGCGAGGCCCCGTTGCGTTCGGTGGCAGTTGCGCAGGCATGCGTTTGCAGGCATTGCCCGTTGCTGCAACCGGGTCAAGCCCGGGGCCCTGACCACCGATGGTCCCGCTGCACACCCAGCATGGTGTGCCGGGACCTTCCAGGACGGCAGGCCCGACACGGTTCACGGAAGGACGCCAGGCCCACGGGCCGGTGTCCTTTTTTCATGTCGAGGCAGACGACCGGAGCAGCAGATGCAGCAGGACCACACAGCAGGTGACGGGGAGCGGCTCGACGAGCTGGTCGAGGAGGTCCGCGACCTGCCGATGAGCATGTCCGAGACGCTGCCTGCAGTGATCGACGCCTGTGACGATGCCGACACGAGCGTCAACCAGCTGTCGGCGCTGATCGGTGCCGACCAGAGCCTGGTGGCCATGCTGCTGAAGCTCGCGAACTCCGCCTACTACGGCTACGCCCGGCGGATCGAGACCCTGCCCGAGGCGATCGTGCTGCTGGGCTACTCCACCATCAAGTCGCTCGCGATCACCTCGACCACGATGAACCTGCTCTTCCAGCGGGAGGACGACCTCACCGAGGTCCGGCACCGCATCTGGAGCCACTCCCTCGGGACGGGTGTGGCCGCGCGGGCGCTGGCACGAAAGCGCGGCAACATCCACCCGGAGAAGGCATTCCTGGCCGGGCTGCTGCACGACCTCGGCCTGATCATCATGAGCGTCTACCGCACCGACGAGTTCCGCACCGCGCTGGAGCGGGCCTCGGGGCAGGGCGTGCGGTTCGAGGACGTGGAGGAGGCGGCCTTCGGCTTCGACCACGCCACGCTCGGGGCGCTGGTGGCAGAGGCATGGAGCTTCCCCGCAACCCACTGCGAGGCGATCCGGCTGCACCATGATCCCGATGCTGCCGAGCTGCAGCCGACGCTGGTCCACTGCACCCACCTGGCCGACTGGCTGGTGCAGGAGGTGGGGATCGGTCGGCTGACCGACGCCGAGGAGCTGCCCGTCGCCGACTGCGCACTGGACGAGTTCGGGATCCCGCGCGAGCAGCTCGGGCGGGTCGTGGAGTCGGTGCGCTCCCTGTTCGCCGACAACGAGGCCTTCGCGACGATCGAGCAGGAGGCTGCCTGAGCGCAGGACGACCATGGCACTGAACGACCTGACACACACCGTGATGACGACCTCGCTGTCGGCGCTCGACGCGCGGCAGAAGGTCCTGGCCAACAACGTGGCCAACGTTAACACGCCCGGGTTCAAGCGGTCCGAGATGGAGTTTGAGGGCGCGCTCAGCGCAGCGATCTCGAGCGCCGAGCGCGGACGCATCGGCGCCCTGCGCGGCTTCCGCCCCGCCCCGGTGGTCGATGCCACCTCCACGATGCGCTCGGATGGCAACAACGTCGACATCGACGTCGAGATGGCGCGGCTGTCAGAGAACCAGGTCCGCTACAACACGATGGTGGAGATCCTCTCCAAGCGCATGAAGATGCTCCGCCACGTGGTCACGGACGGACGGGGGTAGCGGGTAGGTGTCGTTCTTCCACGCCATGCAGGTCTCCGCAAGCGGGCTCTCGGCAGAGCGCCTGCGGATGGACACCATCGCCCAGAACCTCGCCAACGCGAACACAACGCGCGGGGCGGACGGGCTGCCGTACCGGCGCCGTGAGGTGATCTTCCAGCAGGCCGACATCACCCGCTCCGGTGGGGTGATGCCGAACCTCAAGGCCGGGCGCGGCGCAGCCTACGGAGTCGAGGCCGTGGGCATCGTCGAGGACCCCTCGCCCTTCCGCGTCGTGTTCGATCCGAGCCACCCGGATGCCGACCCGAACGGGTACGTCTACCTGCCGAACGTGAACCCGGTCACGGAGATGGTCGACATGATGACCGCGACCCGTGCCTACGAGGCGAACGTCACCGCGATGAACGCCGCCAAGAACATGGCCCTCAAGACCCTGGACATCCTGCGATGACCGGCATGGGCCCCATACAGCCAGGCTCGCTTGCCGACCTCATGGGACGCGCCGCCGAGGTGCGCACGGGCGGTGCCGATGCCCGACCCGGCGAGGTGCAGGATGCCGGCTCGGCCTTCGGCTCCTCGCTCGAGCGGGCGCTCGGCGCGCTCAACGAGTCCCAGCTGCGTGGCGATGCCGCGGCGCGCGACGTCGCCGCAGGGCGTACCGACGACCTCGCCGGCGCGCTGGTGAAGATCGAGGAGGCGGAGATCACCCTCCAGATGGCCACCTCGATCCGCAACAAGGCGATCGAGGCGTACCAGGAAATCATGCGGATGCAGATCTGA
>SKUG01000275.1 GCA_007122215.1 Thermoleophilia bacterium
GAGCATCGACGAGCAGACCACCATCCGCCGCCAGGACGATGGCCCGAAGGACGCAACCGACTTCGAGAAGAAGTACAACCAGGCCTGGCACCTGTGGCAGACCGGGGCCCGCGACCTGCGCAACCAGGGCTTCACGGGCAAGGACGTGACCGTCGGGATCCTCGACACCGGCGTGGACATGACCCACCCGAACCTCGCCCATGCGCTGCGCCCCGGGGCGAAGGAGTACCAGTGGATGCCCCCGCAGAAGGACATCGACGGTGCCCGCAGGCGCTGGGAGAAGGCCGAGGTCGCCGTTGACGGCGGCAGCCACGGCACCCACGTTGCCGGCATCGTCGCCGGGCACGACAAGCGCCTGCACACCGGCATGGCCCGCGACTCGAACATCATGGTGGCCTCGCTCTTTGACCGCTCCAACCCCTCGGTGATCGGGGCGATGGAGTGGTTCCTGGCACCGGGGGATGGCGACTTCTCCTCCCCCTCACGCGACGCCTCCCAGGGCGCGGACATCGTCAACAACTCCTGGGGCTTCGTCGGCCCGGACGGCGCCCGCTTCGGCGAGGTGCTCGCACGGCCGCTGCAGCAGCTCAAGGATGCCGGCGTGGTCAGCGTGTTCGCCGCTGGCAACTCCGGCCCGCAGTTCAGCACCGTGCTCGAGCCGGGCATCCGCCAGAGCGTGATCACCGTCGGCGCCACCGAGCGCGACGGCACGATCGCAGACTTCTCCAGCCGCGACAACGCCCGCCGCGCTGCCAGCAGGATCAAGCCGGACGTCGCCGCGCCCGGCCACCCGATCACCTCGTCGGTGCCCACCGGGGAGATCGACGAGCAGCTGGCGATGGTCGGCGTGCTCAACTGGATCCTCGGCGAGGCCATCCCGGAGATCACCGTCAACGGCCCGGTCGAGGGCACCGGCGGGGAGTACTGGAACCTCAGCGGCACCTCGATGGCCGCCCCCACGGTGGCCGGCGCGCTGGCATCGATCATGCAGGCCTACCCGCAGCTCGACACCGACGACCTCAAGGACATCCTCAAGCGCACCGCGATCGACATGGGACGCCCGGGACCGGATGCGATGTACGGTGCCGGCCGGATGGACCTCCCGGCTGCGATGGTCGAGGCTGGCCGCGTGGCCCGGGAGAAGTACGGCGTGGAGCACCCACGGCCCTACGAGCCCACCGCAGCTGCGACGCACCCGCTCGTCGACGAGGACGACAAGGACTGACACCGGAGCAGCCGCAGGCCTGCATCCGGACGAGCGGCCCGCGACCCGCTAGCTGCGAGCCGGGTCCCCGTCGTCATCCTCGTCGGGAACCGGCTGGATCCGCAGGGCAAGCTCGGCCGCCACGACCCAGCCCTCCTCCACGGCCGTGGGCCCGGCA
Source organism: Thermoleophilia bacterium (assembly GCA_007122215.1). Classification (GTDB taxonomy): domain Bacteria; phylum Actinomycetota; class Thermoleophilia; order Gaiellales; family SKUG01; genus SKUG01. The sequence continues at coordinate 1,383 of SKUG01000275.1, forward strand.
TCGCCCGGATCCCCGGCGGCGGCACTGGCCACAGCATCCGGATCGGCATCGGGATCGGGCACGACCCCCTCGGGCATGACCTCCACGACGATCTTCCAGAGTCCCGGCCGCAGCGGTGATCCGTACCCGTCGGTGCCGGAGATCCCGACCACGTAGGTGCCAGGCAGGACCTCGCTGAGGGTTGCCAGCGGCACCGGGGCGATGTCGTCCCGCTCGGCGTTGGGCACCGCCACGACCCGGATGGCCCGGGCAGCGAGCACCCCGCGCTGCCCATCGATGCCCGCACGCAGCAGGAGGCGGGCGGGGTGGTCGTTCGCGCGGGATGTCGGGACGATCGAGGCCGCGGTGAGGTCGGCTGCCACCGGCAGCACCGCGCCTGCAGCCGGGTCGACGACGATCGTCCACGGCACCTGCAGGACATCCCCGCCGACCGAGATGATCCCGCCGACGCTGCCGGCAGGCGCACCTGCATCCACGACGGCCACGAGCTCGCCATCTCCCCGCGATGCGATCCGCACGCCGCTGGCAGCCGGCGGCTGCTCGAGCTCGAGCAGCGGGGGCAGGACCTCGGTGCCGCCGGCGTCGCGGAACCCGAGCTCCACGGTGGCCTCCTCACCCGGGGCAACGCGCCCGAAGTGGGCCGTGGCGGGGGCGGCCGTGAGCTCGGCGTCTGCTGCGCGGGCGATGCGCAGCAGCCCGGCACCTGCCTGGAAGGGATCGAGGGGCTCGCCGTCGACGAGCGGGCCGGCGGTGCCGACCACGCGCGCGCGGACGGCATCGGCATCGAGCCCGGGTCGCATGGCGCGCAGCACGGCGATCCTGCCGCCCGCGTCGGCAGCAGCTGCGGAGGTGCCGGTCAGCACGACCGTGTTGCCGACACCATCGGCGCTCGAGCCCGGAGCTGCGGTCAGCGTTCCCACCCCGGGGGCGACGATGTCGATCCGTCCCGAGCCGTCGTATCCAGGGCCGCCGGAGGAGAATCCAGGCACCCGGCCAAACGCCGGGTTGGGAGCGTCTGCGGCCGGCTCGAGCCGTACCGCCACCGAGCCGGATGCGCCGCGTGCGGCCGTGCGAAGCTGCTCGGGCACGGCCACCACCGGGATCGGTGCCGTCGCACCGCCGACGGTGCCGGCCAGCGGTGCGGCCTCCTCCCCCACCAGCAGCGCGACCGCGCCGGCATCGGCGGCAGCGCGCGCCTGGCGCAGCAGCTGCACGCCGGGAGGGGCATCGACGATCACCGCTGCGCCCGTGGCGACGCTGCGGGCACGCCGATCGAGGTAGTCGACGGGATCATCGCCATCGCCGTCGATCGCCACGACCGGGACGCTCCCCGCGGGCAGCGGCGCAGCGTCCGAGAGCAGCGGCAGGGAGGATGCAGCCAGGTCGAGCCCGCCGCCGGAGAGGTGCAGGGATGCCGTGGCCAGGTGTGTGCGCAGGTCGACCGCGCCCACGGTGATCGCCTCGTCTGCGGCAGCCAGGCCGCCGACGGTGCCGGCTCCGGCGCCCTGCGGGCGGCCGTCGTTGCCGGCGGCGGTCACCACCACCGTACCGAGGCGGTGGGCGCCGCGGGCTGCACGTGCCTCGGGTGCCTCGCGGAAGTCTCCCCAGGGCAGCACCACCGGGGCAACCA
>SKUG01000245.1 GCA_007122215.1 Thermoleophilia bacterium
GTGTCGCGCCACGCGGGTCACGAGCAGCCCGATGATCGAGCCCACGACGATGATGGTCGCACTGACGGCTACCGTCCCGGGAGCATCACCGGTCGCTGCGACGAGCACGAGTGCCAGGAGCCCCAGCGCCAGCACGGCAACGGCGACCAGGCCACGAACGGCATGGCGGAAGTCGGCGTGGGCGACGTCGATCGGGTGGCACGACAGCGACGGGCGTCGGTGTCGGCCGGGGGCTGGCACAGGCACTGGTTCGGGCACGGACCGGGCTACCTCGATCGACGACAGGGACGCCCCGGATATTCCCCGCAGGTGACGGCCGGAAACGTCCGAAACGGGCCAGCTTCAGCGGTCAGTGCTGCCGCTGGCGGCGCCGCGACGGTCCATCGACTCGGTGCGCACGTGTTCGAGGCGGTCCCGCACGGTTCCTGCCCCGAGCGCCCACGCGCTCTCGAACAGGCCCGGGGAGACGCGCTGCCCGGTGATCGCAAGGCGGATGGGGTTGAAGAGCTCCCGCGGCTTGACCTCGAGCGATCCGACCAGGGCGCGGATGCCCTCCTCGATCGCCTCGGGGCTCCAGCGGTCCTGGTCGGCGCAGGCCGTGACCACCTCGCTCGCAGCCGCCAGCACCCGGGGCAGCGGCTCGACTGCGTCCAGCTTCTCCCAGGCCTCGGGAGCGATGGCAGCATCGCTGGCGAGGAAGGCCAGCAGGCCGGGGACCTCGCCGAAGCGGGCGACCTTCTCCTGCACGAGGATGCGCACGGTGGCGGCATCCACGCTGGCAGCCCCGGCGTTGCGGGGATCCTGCGGGTCGAGCCAGCGATCGGCCCATGCCTGCCAGGCAGCCTCGAAGGCAGCCGGCTCGAGCGCGCGCAGGTGCTGCCCGTTGATCCAGTCGAGCTTGCGGTAGTCGATCGCGGCTGCTGCCTTGTTCACGCGCGCAGGGTCGAAGGCCTCGACCATCTCCTCCATCGACATGACCGTGGTGTCGTCGTCCCGGTTCCAGCCCAGCAGCGCAACCGCGTTGCAGATCCCGACCGGCAGGTAGCCAGCGCGGTCGAGCTCCTCGACTGACGCCGCGCCATGGCGCTTGGAGAGCTTGCGCCCGTCCGGCCCGAGGATCATCGGCACGTGCGCGTAGGTGGGAACCGGCCGCCCCATCGCCTCGAGCAGCAGCACCTGTCGCGGCGTGTTGGAGAGGTGGTCGACCCCGCGGATGACGTGCGTGACCTCCATCAGGGCGTCATCGACCGCGCACGCGAAGTTGTAGACGGCATCGCCGCTCGAGCGCACGATGATGAAGTCGCCGAGCAGGTCCGACTCGAAGCTCGACTCGCCGTTGATCAGGTCCTGGAAGGTCACGCTGCGCCCCGTGGGAACGCGGAAGCGGATGCTGGCGGGGGTGCCGGCGGCCCGGCGCTCCTCGCGCTCGGCGTCGGAGAGGTCCCGGCACCTGCCGTCATAGGTCCAGGCACGGTCGCTGGCCGCATGCCCCTCGCGGCGCGTGGCGAGCTCCTCGGCGGTGCAGTAGCACTCGTACGCGTGACCGGCCTCGAGCAGCTCGCGCGCGTGGGCGGCGTACCTGCTCGCACGCTCCCCCTGGAAGTAGGGACCGTGTGCCCCTCCCACCCCCGGGCCCTCGTCCCAGTCCAGGCCCAGCCAGCGGAAGATCCGCAGCGCCGCATCGACGTGCTCGGGCGTCGAGCGCTCCCGGTCGGTGTCCTCGATCCGCAGGATGAAGGTTCCCTCGGGCCCCGCGGCCCGGGCGGCCAGCCAGTTGTAGAGGGCGGTGCGGGCACTGCCCAGGTGGAGGCTGCCGGTGGGGCTGGGTGCAAAGCGTACGCGTACGGACATGGACCTATACTACTGCCCATGCTGTTCGGCGCACACGTGTCTGCGGCCGGTGGTGCCCACCGCGCGGTCGAGCGGGCGGCGGCGATCGGGTGCGATGCCGTCCAGCTCTTCACCCAGAGCCCCCGCATGTGGCGCTCGCGCACGCCCACGCCCGAGGATGCGCGACGCTTCCGCGACGCGATGGACGAGCACGGGGTCCGCGCCGCGGTGGCGCACGCGCCGTACATCATCAACCTCGGCGCGAAGGATCCCGAGCTGCTGGAGAAGGGCACGACGGCACTGCGCGCCGGGATGGAGGCCGCGGGCATCCTCGGGCTCGATGCGGTGGTGGTGCACGTCGGATCCCATCGCGGGCAGGGGCTCGATGCGGTCCTCGACCAGGTCGCTGCCGCCATCCACCACGCGCTCGAGGCCGAGGGCGACAGCTGGCTGCTGCTCGAGAACAGCGCCGGTGCCGGTGACACGATCGGCCGAACGGTCGACGAGCTCGCGCTGGTCGTCGAGGCTGCCGGCGCTCCGGAGCGGCTGGGGATCTGCCTCGACACGTGCCACTGGTGGGTGTCGGGGGTCGACGTGACCGATCCGGGGCTGCTCGGGGCCGAGCTCGACCGGCTCGATCGGACGATCGGGCTGGAGCGGCTGCGGGCCGTCCACGTCAACGATGCGCTCACCGACTTCGGCTCGCACCGGGACCGGCATGCCAACCTCGGTGAGGGGACGATCGGGGACGGGCTGGCCAGCTTCCTCCGCCACCCCGCCATCTCGGACCTGCCGGCGCTCCTCGAGGTGCCCGGGGACGGGGATGGCCCGACCGCCGACCAGGTCGCCGCGCTCCGCCGCCTTGCCGGCAGCGACTGAGCCCGCGGCGGCGACGCACCCACGACAGGACCGGTGGCCTGTCCGGAACGGATCCATGCGCCGATCCCGACACTCCGGCAGGGAGACGACCGGGCTGATGGAAGGGATGGGCGTCGGTGGCAGAGATCCGACTCGATGGCGTTCACAAGGTCTACCCGAACGGCATGCACGCGGTTCGGGACGTCACGCTGCACATCGCCGACGGTGAGTTCCTGATCATGGTCGGCCCGTCGGGCTGCGCGAAGTCGACGGTGCTGCGCACGATCGCAGGCCTCGAGGTGCCCACGGCCGGCA
>SKUG01000013.1 GCA_007122215.1 Thermoleophilia bacterium
CGTGGTCCCCGCAGCCACCGCCATCTCCGCTGCAACGACCTTGCTTGCCATGCCACCGCGCCCCCAGTGCGAGCCCGCAGCTGCCGTATCGACGCGGTCGAGGAGCCGGCGGTCGGTGACCTCACGGATCAGCTCCGAGCCGGCGGTCCCCGGTGGGGAGCTGTAGAGGCCCTCGGTGTCGGTCAGCAGCACGAGGCGGCCCGCGTGCAGCAGCACCGCCACCTGGGCTGCGAGCGTGTCGTTGTCCCCGAAGGTGATCTCATCGGTGGCGGTGGTGTCGTTCTCGTTGATGATCGGGACGACGTCCCAGCCCAGCAGCTGCTCGAGGGTGTTGCGGGCGTTGACGTAGGCGCTGCGATGCATCACGTCGTGCATGGTCAGCAGCACCTGTCCGGCAACGACCCCGACCTGTCGCAGCGCGGCCGACCAGGCCTCGAAGAGGTGTCCCTGGCCGATGGCCGAGGCTGCCTGCAGCTCGGGCAGCTCGCGGGGACGCTGGCGACGCCCCAGCACCCCGAGCCCCGTGGCGATCGCCCCCGATGAGACGATGGCCGGCTGGAAGCCGGCGGCACGCAGCTCGGCGACCTGGGCTGCCATCGACGCGAGCATGGCCCCATCGATCCCGCCCTCGTCGCTGGCCAGGGAGGACGAGCCGATCTTGATGACGATGCGCATGCGAGGCACCTACCCGTGCGCGCGCCGGTCCATCCCTGTCGCGACGGCTCAGGCCCCGCGGGCTGCGCGCTCGAGCTGCGCGAGGTCATGGCGGGAGCCGATCCCCAGCTTCCCGAGGATGCTGGCGACGTGGTGCTCGGCGGTGCGCACGCTGACCTGGAGGTGCTCGGCGACGGCGGCGTTGGTCATGCCCGACGCAACGAGCACGGCAACCTGCCGCTCGCGCGGGGTCAGTGCCACGTGCGTGGCCAGCACCGAGTGTCCTGCCTCGACCACCTGCTCGAGCACGTCCGCCTCCTCCGGCATGCCCGCCAGCTCCCAGAGCCGTCGTGACCGCACTGCGTGTTCCCGGGCCGCTGCCGCCTGTCCGCGGGCGTGGGCATGGAGCGCCTCTGCCTCCACCCGCATCGCCTCGTCGGGCAGCCGTCCGGCATGGTGGAGCAGGCGCATGACACGGTTCCAGTCCCGTGCCGCGTCGGCGTCGGAGCCACGTGCGGCCACGAGCAGTGCGCTGCGTACGAGCCCCGGCCCCCAGGTCGGTGCGCGGACGACCCGAAACCAGTCGCGTGGGCGCTCGACCACGGCCCGTGCCCCTGGCAGGTCTCCGGAGCGCAGGCGCAGCCGCGCCGCCAGCGCTGCAGCCGCGGCCCTGTCCCCGTCACGCGGGAGCCGCCGGCCATGGAGCAGCGCTCCCTCGATCCGGATGCGTGCCCGCCCCGGGTCCCCTGACTCCAGGGCGCCCCACGACTCGGCCAGCAGGCAGCGCACGAGCAGCCGGGCCCAGCCAGCGGACCGCGCCTGCTCCCGGGCCGTGGCAAGGTCGGGAATCGTGGCAGGTCGCTGGCCACGGGCAGGGGTACCTGCCACGAGCGTGGCTGCCATCACGGGCAGCTCCGGTGCTGCTCCGGCTGCGGTTGCCCGGGCGAGCTGCCGTGCGGCCAGGGCCACGGTCTCGTGGTCCCCCGCCCCAGCATGGGACGCGGCGGCCAGGTACCAGGCCAGCCCTCGAAGGCCTGGCTCGGCTCCGCGCTCGTCGAGCTCCACGGCCAGCTGCAGCGTCTCGTGGCGGGCCGCAGGATCTCCGTGGGCCCAGCGAGCCCCCGTCCAGAACGCCTCGATGATCGATGACCGGTCGTCGGTCCCCACGAGGGGCTCGAGGAGTGCGGCAGCACGCAACGGATCACCTGCTGCCAGCCAGTGGATCGCGTGGACCAGCGCCCCCTCGGCATCGTCCGTGGATGCATCCCCGACCTCGATGGTGCGTCCCCGCAGCCACTGCTGCCATGCGACGCGGGCCGCGGGCCACGGCTCGAGGAACTCCCCCGGGAGGGTGTCCCCTGCTGCCGTCGGCCGTGCAGCCTGCTCACCTGGTCTCGACACGCCGAACCTCCTCGCTGCATGCAACGGCAGGCGCCGCCGGTCGAAGGAGCCGAATGCCGGAGTCGCTGGGTACGACCACAGGAGCACGGGTGGGCCGGCTGGCCGTAGTCACCTCGCGCGCCCCATGGGCCGGATTCGGTTGGGCTTGACCGGAACGCGCAGCACTCGCCGTCCCTGCACCGAGTGTACGACCGGCCGCCGGGGCTGTCAGTGGGGGTCGGGAGCTACTCGACCACGTCGTCGACGAGCTCGTCGCTGCCGGCCGTGCCACCTGTCAGCTCGTCCAGCCGCTCGAGCAGGCGCCCGAGCTCCTGCACCTGCTGTCCGTAGCACGCCCAGTCCCCGGACCGCTGGCACTCCTCCGCCCGCGCGAAGGTATCGGAGGCAGCAGCCACGAGGCCGGCCACGTCGGTCGGGAGCGCTGCCCCGCCCGGCTCGTCCGGCCGCTCGGCGGCATCCGGCCCTGCGTCGGGCAGGGGGCGCCCGGCCCGCTGCTCGAAGATGTCCCGCATCGCGCCGAGGAAGGTGGGGGCCCAGCCGACGGTGTCGTCGTAGACCACGCCGATGTTGCGCAGCTCGGGCAGCCGGTTGACGTTGGAGATCACGAAGTAGGGCTGCACGTGGACGAGGTTGGTGCCGATGGGCAGCACGATCGTCTCCGAGCGCTCCACGTTCGTGGTCGGGTTCGTCGCATCCCGGATGAAGGTCTGCACCCGCGAGTCACGGTCGATGAACCCGACCGCCTGGGCGGGACCGGTCGTCAGCTCGCCACCGGGCAGGCGCAGGGAGATGATCTGGCCGTAGTTCTCCCCGTCCATCCGGGCTGCGATCCAGCCGATCATGTTCTGCTTGTCGACCGGCGTCGTTGGCCGGATCAGCAGCATCTCGGCGTTGCGCCCCTGCGGCGGCGAGAAGTCGATCTCGTCCCCATC
>SKUG01000168.1 GCA_007122215.1 Thermoleophilia bacterium
AATGGCGACCATCGATGACATCCTCATCGATGTTATCGCGTGTGAAGTCCAGCTTGGGCGCGCGCCGGATCCAGGCGATCACATCATCGCAACCGTCCGACTTGTCGCGAACGACATCGTGGTCAGCTCATCCCGCCCGTCGAATCGGTGGCCTCTGGTCGGTATTTTCGCAAGGGGCAGGGCTTCCGCGACCGCCGTCGAGTCGACACACGATGAGATCGTTGAGCCTGAGGATTCCGGCTACCTCATTCACGACAACACCGATGCGCTCAGCTCCGGTATCGGGCAGGGACCCTGGCCATGCGCATGCTGCGGGTACTTCCGTCTGCGGGATGGGCCGGCAGGAGCGGGTACGCATGAAATCTGCGATACCTGCTGGTGGCAGAACAATGCCGTTCAATTGGATGACCCAACAGATCCAGGTGGACCCAATGGGTGCTCGCTCATGGAAGCCCGCGCGAATTTCGATCGATTCGGAGCTTCTGAGGAACGATTCGTCAAGGATGCGCGGCAGCCCGCCCCGAACGAGAATCGGCACATTTGGCAGTTGGACGCACCTGAAGGGCAAGACGAAGATTCGACAATCGGATAGTGGCATGCGATCGGGCTGGATGGAGCAAGCGTACGGCCTCCCGGTAACAGAATGAGAACATAATCCTCCGAACCCCACCGAAACCAGCGTGTTGCTGATTTTCGGAAAGTCTCGTGTGAGCAGGCAGAAACGTACTCACGCGAACTCCTCCGAAGTGCCTCCCACCAACTTTTAATCCGAAGCGCGCAGGTTCGAGCCCTGCATGGCCCACCTCACGAAATGCCTGTATAGACGCCTAAAACGCGGCTGGGGGAGAGTTGCGACAAGCGCCGAAAACGGGCGAGTGGTAACAGGCGCCTACCCCTTCAGGTCGAAGCGATCTGCCTCCATTACCTGTACCCAGGCCGCCACGAAGTCCTCGATGAACGACTCGCGGGCATCGTCGCTGGCGTAGACCTCGGCCAGGGCCCGCAGCTCGGAGTTCGAGCCGAAGGCAAGGTCGACCCGGGTGGCCGTCCAGCGCTCGCTGCCGTCGGCCGCATGGCCGACGTAGCGCTGCTCGGTCTCGTCGGTGGGCTCCCAGCGGGTGTCGATGTCCAGCAGGTTGGTGAAGAAGTCGGTGCTGAGCGTGCCGACCCGATCGGTGAAGACCCCCTCGCGCGAGCCCCCGTGGTTGGCGCCGAGCACGCGCAGCCCGCCTACCAGCACGGTCATCTGTGGCGCGCTCAGGCCGAGCAGGTTCGCGCGGTCGACGAGGGCATGCTCGGCGGGCAGCCACGCGGTGTCGGCGAGGTAGTTGCGGAAGCCATCGGCGAGCGGCTCGAGCGGCTCGAACGACTCTGCATCGGTGTGCTCGGGGCCCGCATCGACGCGTCCCGGGGTGAACGGGACGGTGACCTCGTGCCCGGCAGCGGCAGCTGCCTGCTCGACGGCAACGCCGCCGGCCAGCACGATGAGGTCCGCCAGCGATACCACCCGGTCGGACTCGGCATGGAAGGCCGTGCGGATGCCCTCCAGCGCCTCGAGCGTTGCCGCGAGCTGCTGCGGGTCGTTGACGGCCCACGAGCGCTGGGGCTCGAGCCGCACACGCGCGCCGTTGGCACCGCCGCGACGGTCGCTGGAGCGGAAGGTCGACGCGGACGCCCACGCGGCCGACACGAGCTGCGGCACGTCGAGCCCTGCCTCGCGCACGAGCTCCTTCAGGCGCGGCACGTCAGCCTCGGTGATCGTGTTGGCCGGCGCCGCAGGCAGGGGGTCCTGCCAGATCAGGTCCTCGGCGGGAACCTCCGGCCCGACGTAGCGGGCCTTGGGGCCCAGGTCGCGGTGGGTGAGCTTGAACCAGGCGCGCGCAAACGCATCGGCAAACGCTGCCGGGTCCTCGTAGAAGCGCCGAGAGACCTTCTCGTAGTCGGGGTCGACCCGCAGCGCGAGGTCGGTGGTGAGCATCGACGGGGCGTGGGTGCGGCCCTCGACGTGCGCGTCGGGCACGGTGCCTGCGCCGGCATCGCCCACGGGGCGCCACTGGTGGGCACCACCCGGACCGGTGGTGAGCTCCCACTCGTACTCGAAGAGGTGCCGGAAGAAGTCGTTCGACCACTTCGCCGGCGTCGTCGTCCAGGTCACCTCGAGCCCGGAGGTGATGGTGTCTGCACCTGCGCCCGAGCCGTGCGAGCTCGTCCAGCCCATGCCCTGCTCGTGCAGGGGCGCAGCCTCCGGATCGGGGCCGAGGTGGCTGTCGGGGGCGGCGCCGTGGGCCTTGCCGAAGGTGTGCCCACCGGCGATCAGCGCGACGGTCTCCTCATCGTTCATCGCCATCCGGCCGAAGGTCTCGCGGATGTCGCGGGCAGCTGCCAGCGGATCCGGGTTCCCGTTGGGGCCCTCGGGGTTGACGTAGATCAGGCCCATCTGCACCGCCGCCAGCGGCTCCTCGAGCTCGCGGCCCGGGCGGTAGCGCTCGTCGGCCAGCCAGCTCGTCTCCGGCCCCCAGTAGACGTCGGCATCGGGCTCCCAGACATCCTCCCGGCCCCCGGAGAAACCGAAGGTCTCGAAGCCCATCTCCTCCAGCGCGACGTTGCCCGCGAGGATCATCAGGTCAGCCCACGAGACCTGCTGTCCCCACTTCTGCTTGACCGGCCACAGCAGCCGCCGGGCCTTGTCGAGGTTGGCGTTGTCGGGCCAGCTGTTGAGCGGCGCGAAGCGCTGCTGGCCACTGCCACCGCCACCGCGGCCGTCGTGGACGCGGTAGGTGCCGGCGCTGTGCCAGGCCATCCGGATCATCAGCGGGCCATAGGTGCCGAAGTCGGCGGGCCACCACGGCTTGGAGTCGGTGAGCACCTCGGCGATGTCGGCCTTGAGCTGGGCGAGGTCGACCTGCTCGAAGGCGGCTGCGTAGTCGTATCCGGCAGGCAGCGGGTTGGAGGCCGGGTGGTGCTTGGCGAGGGTCCGCAGGTTC
>SKUG01000072.1 GCA_007122215.1 Thermoleophilia bacterium
CCCGTCACCGTAGGGCCGGTTGTCCTCGATGCCAAAGCCCGTCGCGCGGTGTCGTGCGAAGCGGTCGAGCTCGACGAAGCTGCCCGCATCGAGCAGCAGCTCCAGCCGCTCGCGCGCGAGCAGCTTGCCCTTCTCGCGGTGGCGGCCGACGGAGCGCTCCGAGCCGGGGGTGCGGGCCGCCTCGGAGCGGCGCTCGAGCTCTGCGTAGGGATCGGTGGTGACGGTCATGGGGCCGATGCTATCCGAGCGGTCCCCCAGTATCATGCCGGGCATGGCCGAGCCCTCCCGCGAGCTGATCATCTGCGACTTCGATGGCACCATCAGCGCGATCGACACGATCAACTACCTGTGCACCCGTTACACCCCGGACGTCTTCGACGAGCTGGAGGGGCGGCTCATCGGTGGGGACCTCACGCTCGAGGAGGTGCTGCGGCGCGAGATCATCGCCCTTCGCGAGCGCGTGGACGACCTGCCGGCGATCGCCGCCCGGGAGGTGCCCCTGCGGGAGGGATTCGCCGAGTTCGTGGGCTGGGTGGACGAGGCCGGGCACGAGCTCGTGATCGTCTCCTCGGGCTTTCGGCAGCTGATCGAGCCGATGCTCGCCGCCGCCGGCCACGACGGGATCACGCTCGTGGCCAACGACGTCGACCTGGCTGCAGGCAGCGGTGGCGTCAGCTTCCGCGAGGGGCCGACCTGCACGAGCTGTGGGCAGCGCTGCAAGCGGCACGACGTGGCCAGCCTCCGCGCCGACCGGCACCCGTCGACGCCCGTGACCTTCATCGGGGATGGCTTCTCCGACCTCTGCGGCTGCCGGGAGGCAGACCGCATCCTCGCCGTGGGCAACCTCGCGGGCTGGCTGCAGCGCGATGGCGTGCCACACCACCCCTTCGAGGACTTCCACGACGTGATCGCCCTGCTGCAGGGCGCCTGACGCCGGATCCGGGTCCATCGGCAGCCGGAAGGTGCGCCCTGGGCGCCGGAGCGGGCAGACCCGGCCCGTGAACGATTCCCGCTGCTCAGCGGGATCGGCCGTGCAGCCCAAGCTGCCGGGCGATCGAGCCGCCGCCGATGAGCTCGACCGAGAAGGGCTCGAGCCGGCTGCGCAGCCCGCGATCGGATGTCGCGACGGCGATGTCGGTGCGCGGCTCGTCCCTGCGCAGGCGCCGCACCTCCTCGACGATCACGTCGTCGGCGCTGCGCCCCGCCGACCCGACCAGCCGGACCTGGGTGCTGGCGGCACCAGCAGCCGCGATCGCCGCGTCGGGCCAGCTGCCATCGATCACCACCAGCGCGAGGTCCGCATCGTCCACGCCAGCGGGATCGGCCAGGGCCACCACCGCGGCCACCAGCTCCTCGGGCGCCGGCCACGGCCAGCCGCTGCGCAGCACGTTGAGGGCGTCGATCACCAGCACCTGGCGTGGCGCAGGATCAGTCAAAGGTGCCCCAGCGCTCGCGCAGCGCGCCGCAGACCTCGCCGATCGACGCGCCGCCAGCGAGCGCGATACGCATCGGATCCAGCAGGTTGCTGCCCGCATCATCCGCTGCCGCGGCGACCGCTGCGAGCGCGGCGTCGACCTCCTGCTGGCTGCGTGATGCCCGGCCCTGCCGCAGGCGCTCGACCTGGTCCTGCTCGAGCGTCGGGTCGAGCCGGTGCAGCACGGGCTCGACATCCTCCCCGGAGCGGTAGCGGTTGACCCCGACGATCACCCGCTCGCCCGACTCGACCTCCTGCTGCCAGGCGTATGCCGACTCCTCGATCCGCGCCTGCATCCACCCGGCCTCGATCGCCGCGACCGCACCGCCGGCATCGTCGAGCTCGGCCAGCAGCTCGCGCGCCTCATCGACCAGCGTGGCCGTGAGCGCCTCGATGTAGTGGCTGCCGCCCAGCGGGTCTGCCGCCTCGTCGAGGCCCGTCTCGTGGAGCAGCACCTGCTGGGTGCGCAGCGCCAGCTCGGCCGACTCCTCGGTGGGCAGCGCCAGCGCCTCGTCGTAGCCGTTGGTGTGGATCGACTGGGCCCCGCCACAGGCCGCGGCGAAGGCCTGGATCGCGACCCGCACGACGTTGCCGAGCGGCTGCTGGGCGGTGAGGGTGGAGCCACCGGTCTGGGCGTGGAAGCGCAGCCGCAGCGCCCGCGGATCCTCGACCCCGTGCCGCTCGCCGAGCAGCTCCGCCCACAGCACTCGCGCCGCGCGGAACTTCGCGACCTCCACGAAGAAGTCGTTGTGGGCGTTGAAGAAGAACGACAGCCGCGGCGCAAACGCTGCCGGATCGAGCCCGGCCGCGACCGCCGCCTCGACGTAGGCCAGCCCGTTGCCGAGCGTGAACGCCAGCTCCTGCGCAGCCGTCGAGCCCGCCTCGCGGATGTGGTACCCGCTGATCGAGATCGTGTTGAACCTCGGGGCGTTCGCCGCGCACCAGGCGAAGGTGTCGACCGTCAGGCGCATGCTCGGCCGCGGCGGGAAGATGTAGTTGCCGCGCGCCGCGTACTCCTTGAGGATGTCGTTCTGGATGGTGCCGCGCAGCTCGCCCGTGGGCACGCCCTGCCGCTCGGCCACGAGGTCGTACATCAGGAGCAGCACCGCTGCAGGTGCGTTGATGGTCATCGACGTCGACACCGCCCCGAGGTCGATGCCCTCGAAGAGCCGCTCCATGTCGGCCACCGTATCGATCGCCACGCCGGTGCGCCCGACCTCGCCGAGCGCGCGCGGGTCATCGCTGTCGAGCCCCAGCTGGGTCGGCAGGTCGAACGCCACCGACAGCCCCGTCTGGCCACGGTCGAGCAGCATCCGGAACCGCTCGTTGGTCTCGGCTGCCGAGCCAAAGCCCGCGTACTGGCGCATCGTCCACGGCCGGGTGGTGTACATCCCCGGGTACGGACCCCGCAGGAACGGTGGCTCACCGGGCTGGGACTGCCGACCTGCATGCCCAGCCGGGACGTCATCGGCCTCCCAGCATCCCGATGCCGGTCGCGTGCGCGACGC
>SKUG01000124.1 GCA_007122215.1 Thermoleophilia bacterium
CGTCGCCTCCGACCCGGACGCCACGGACGAGCTGCTCGCCAATGCGCGCGACACCGACTACCGGCACCCCACCGCCTACGAGGTGCCCGACGGCGTGGAGAACATGTGAGCCTGCGCGCGGCCAGTGCAGCGGCCTCCCACGGCTCCCGCGCCGTGGCGGTCCTCGCGCTCGCCGACACCATGCTCCTGCACGCCCAGCGGATCAGCGAGTGGGTCGGCCGCGCCCCGATGCTCGAGGAGGAGATGGCCAGCGCCAACATCGCGCTCGACATCCTCGGGCAGGCCAGCCGCCTCTACGAGCACGCGGCGGCCATCAGCGAGGAGTCCACCAGCCCCGACGAGCTCGCCTATGGCCGGGACGTCGATGCCGTGCGTGCCGCGTGGCTCGCCGTCGATGCCGATCGGGACTTCGCCGAGCTGATGATCCGCCTGCTGCTGCTCGGGACCTGGTACGCGACGCTCTGGGACCTGGTCGATGCCGAGGCCAGCGCGCAGGCGCCGCCAGTCGATGCCGGCACCGGCACCTCGGACCCCGCGGCCGCACCCGATGCCGGTGCGCTCGACCCGACGGCCCGCCGCCGCGGCCCGTCGCTCGCCGGGATCGCCAGCAAGGCCCGTCCCGAGGTTGCCTACCACCTGCGACACGCGGGGATGTGGGTCGAGCGCCTGGCCGGCGGCACCGACGAGAGCCGCGCCCGCAGCGAGGCTGCGCTGGCCCGCCTGTGGCCGATGGCGCTCGAGCTCGTGGACGCTGCCCGCAGCGGGCAGGCCGATGCCGGTGCCGGCCTCGTGGACGCAGCGATGCTCGCCGACCAGTGGCAGCAGCGCGTGCTGGCAGCGCTCGACACGGCAGGGCTCGTGCCGCCGCTCGCACCAGCCGGGACCCCGGAGATGGATGCGGCCGCACGTCGCGCGACGCTCGCCGAGGTGCTGGCCGAGCTCCAGCACGTGGCCCGCGAGCACCCCGGGGCGACCTGGTGAACGCGGATGCCACACCGGTCTGGGAGGCGCTTGCCGGGATCTGTGACCCGGAGATCCCCGCCCTGCCCATCACCGACCTGGGGATCGTGCGCGACGTCGACGTCGCCAGCGACGCGCAGGGACGCGTCGAGGTGACCGTCACCATCACCCCGACCTACAGCGGCTGCCCGGCCATGGACGTGATCGAGCAGGCCATCGGCGACACCCTCGGCCGCAGCTACGACCGCGTGCGTGTCGTGACCCGGCTCACCCCGGCGTGGACGACCGACTGGATCTCCGAGCGCGGCCTCGAGCTGCTGCACGGGTCGGGCATCGCTCCCCCCCGCGAGCCCGTCGAGGTGCCCGAGGCCGTCGCTGGCGCAAGCTTCCGGCCCCTGGGAACCTTTGGCGCCGGCGCCGGCCCTGCTGCGGCGCTTCCGGGGCCTGCCTGCCCCCACTGCGGTGCTGCGGACGCCGAGCAGCTCTCGGCATTCGGGTCGACGGCCTGCAAGTCGCTGTGGCGCTGCCGCTCCTGTCGCGAGCCCTTCGACCACTTCAAGCCCCACCGCGCACCCGGGGCCCGGGAATGACCGAGGTCGAGGATGTCCGCCTCGCGCCACCTGCCGCCCTTCCTGCCGGCTTCACGTGGGTTCGGGTGGCGGCGCGCGAGGAGCTCTGTGCCGATGCCGTGGCGCTCACCATCGAGCCCCCGGCCGATGCCGGGCCCGGGTGGGAGCGGTTTGCGGCCGGCCAGCACCTCACCGTTGCCGTCGAGGATCCTGGCGGCGACCAGCTGCGACGCACCTACTCGCTGACCGGCGCCGCGCCATCAGGCCCCCTGCGGATCGGCGTTCGCGCCCTCCCCGCAGGCCGGGTCTCGGGTCACCTCGTGCGCGAGGTGCGCGTGGGGGATCGCCTGGCGATGATGCCCCCGGGTGGCAGCTTCACCGCGCCCATCGTTCCCGAGCGCCGCGCGACCTGGCTGCTGGTCGGTGCGGGCAGTGGCATCACGCCGCTGCTCTCCCACCTGCACACGGTCCTCGAGCACGAGCCGGGGTCGAGCATCGTGCTGCTGTATGGAAACCGCGGCGTGGACTCGGTGATGTTTCGCCAGGAGCTCGCAGCGCTCAAGTCCCGCTACCTGCAGCGCCTGACGATCCTCCACTTCCTCAGCCAGGAGCGCCGGCGCGCCGGGTTCCTCGATGGTCGGATCGGTCCCGACGCCATTGCGCGCCTGCCCCAGCTGGGGATCAACCCTGCAGGGGTCTGCGAGGCCCTCACCTGTGGCCCGCCCGGCCTCATCGACGCAGCCAGCGAGGCCCTCATCGAGCTCGGGATCCCTGCCGAGCACGTGCACGCCGAGCGCTTCGACACCACCGGCGCGGCCGCCAGCAGGCCCGTGCCTGCGCCCGACGCGGACACCATCGCCGAGGCCCGGGTGCGGCTCTACGGGATCGAGGCCGTGGTGCCGGTCCGGGCCGGGGAGACCATCCTCGATGCCTGCCATCGGGCCGGCATGGACGTGCCCTACTCCTGCACCGGCGGGGTCTGCGCCACCTGTCGCGCCCACGTCCCGGACGGCTCGGCCCAGATGCACGTCAACTACGCGCTCGCCGAGGACGAGGTCACCGCCGGCCACGTGCTGACCTGCCAGGCCGTGCCCGACGGCGGCCCGATCACCGTCGACTTCGACAGCCAGTAGGGGCAGCGGGGCGCTGACAGCCCGGAACGCCGCCAGCGCCACTGTTGCGACTTTCCGCCACCAGGTGGCGGAAAGTCGCAACAGGACCGAAGCATCAGCGCACGACGCGCCGCACGAGCCGGTCGAAGGTGCGCTCGGGCAGCACCCGCCGCAGCATCACGAGCGCCTTGGCATCCCACGGGATGCGGTAGCGCAGGCGGGGACGCCGGGCGCGGATGGCCCGCTCGATCGCGCGGGCCACGACGTCGGTCGACGCCGCCCGGCCACCGGCATAGGTCGACTCCAGCACCCGCGAGAATGCCGCGGCCTGGGCTGC
>SKUG01000004.1 GCA_007122215.1 Thermoleophilia bacterium
CCACCGACATCGTGCCGTCGGTCCAGGTCGTGTGGGCGTGCAGGTCGCCGCGGAGGTCGCTGACGTGCAGCAGGCGCACGGGGCCGTCGCCGGGCGGGTCGAGCGGATCGCGGGCGGGCTGGTCGCGCAGCTCGGCGGGGCGCCAGCGCTGCATCAGCCGCTCGAACACGACCAGGTCGCGGCGGATGGCATCGATCGGCGCCTCGACGGGCAGGTGCTCCTGCCAGCTGCTGGGCATGACGTCCCGGACGTAGCTGGCCGGGCCGGTCACGACCGTCCACGCCGCTGCCGAGGCATCGAGGCTGCAGGCATGCAGGTCGCAGCGCGTGCCCAGCGGCGAGCGCAGCGCGCAGGATGCCAGCCATGCCACCCCGTCACCGTCAAGGCCGGTCAGCGCGGGGCTGGCCACGGCCGGCGCCTCGAGCCAGCCGGCCTGCAGCAGTGCGTCCCGCGCTGCAGCGAGCCAGGCCTGGAGGGCGTCGGGATCGTCGAGCGGGCAGCCAGGATGTGCCGCGAGGATGTCGGTGATCGCCACCTGCTCCTGCCCGAGGGCGTACTCGCCGGGCTCGCTGACCTCCCAGGCAGGGTCGGCAGCCCGGAGCACCGCCCGTGCGGCGGCGATGGCACCTGCCGCCTCGTCCCGCAGCACGTCGATGCCGGCATCGACGCCAGCGGTGCCATGGGCGTCCACCAGCCGGGGCAGCTCGTCGGCCAGGGCAGCGCGGACCTTCGCCGAGAGCCGCGGGATGTCGTCCAGCACCTCGTCGCTGAGCGCCAGCGGCAGGTCGGCCGCCTCGACGGGCGCGACCGCATCGTGCAGGCGGCGGGCAGTTGCCGCCCCGACGCCCGTCACCCGCGTGAGCAGCAGCAGCGCATCGGGTGCCGCTCCCCGCGCCGCCTCGACCTCGGCCGCGGTGCCGGTGTCGACCAGCTCGCCGAGGATGCCGGCGATGCCGGCCCCAACACCGGGAAGCTCCTGCAGGCGGCCCTGGCGGCAGAGCAGCGGCACCGATTCGTGCATCGAGCCGATGAGCGTCGCTGCCGCACGCAGCGAGCGCGTGCGAAACGCCGGGGTGCCGGCCAGCTCGCGCCGCTCGGCGAGCTCGAGGAGGGTGCGGGCAAGGTCTCGGTTGGTGGTCGGCACGATGGCTCCCGGATGGTGGTGCGGCAGGGCGGGCTGCGCCTGCCTGCTGCCCCGAAGGCTACCTGCAGGCGGGTTTGCCGACGACCCCACGACGGGCACAGCATGGGCGATGCCTGACTCGACCAGCCCACCGCTGCCCGCCTCGCCCTCGACGTGGATCTGCCTGCCGACCTACAACGAGCGGGAGAACCTCGAGCGGATGGTCGCCGCCCTGCTCGGCGAGTTCGATGCACACGCCATCAACGGGCACGTGCTGGTGGTCGATGACAACAGCCCCGATGGCACCGGCGAGATCGCCGACGCCCTCGCCGCCCGCGAGGAGCGGGTCTCGGTGCTGCACCGCACCGCCAAGGAGGGCCTCGGGCGTGCCTACCTGCACGGCTTCCAGGTGGCGCTGGAGGGCGGCGCCGACCTCGTGATGGAGATGGACTGCGACTTCTCCCACAACCCGGCCGACGTCCATCGGCTCGTGGCTGCAGCCGAGGAGGCCGACCTGGTCCTGGGCTCGCGCAACGTGCCCGGAGGCGGTGTGCGCAACTGGCCGCTGCACCGACGGATCCTCAGCAAGGGCGGGTCCCTGTACGCACGGACGATCCTCCTCTTGCGCGTGCGCGACCTCACCGGCGGGTTCAAGTGCTTCCGGCGGGCGGTGCTGGAGGGGCTCGACCTCGACACCATCACCGCGCAGGGATATGCGTTCCAGATCGAGCTCACCTACCGGACGATCCAGGCGGGGTTCTCCGTGACCGAGGTGCCGATCGTCTTCGTCGATCGCGAGCACGGCACCTCGAAGATGAGCGGCTCGATCATGGTCGAGGCCATGTGGCAGGTCTGGCGGCTGCGCCTCTCGCGCCGCCACCCCCGCGTCGTCGACTGACCACCCCCGCCGGCAGGGGTGACGGCACCCGACGGCCGAGGGCAGTGGCCAACCCGGCCAGCGCCCGACACCAGTGCCGCGGCCCGGACAGGGCTCGGATAGCGTAGCGGCCGTGACGAGGCAGGTCGGCATATGGATCGCCGCGGGCGCGGTGCTCGTGGCCGTGGCACTCGCGGCAACGGCGTGGTCGCTGCAGCCGCGGGCGACGGCACATGGACCCGAGGGGCTGGTCAACGACCTCGAGCCGCGCCTCTGGGTTCGGCTCCATCGCCCCGCCGGCCCGGTCGAGGACGGCACGGTCACGGCCAGCATCAACGGGCAGGACGTGTCGGGGCGCGCGCGCCTGCATCGCGACGCGGTCACCATCACGCCCGGGGCGCTCCCGGACGGCGACTACCGGGTCCGGGTCGCGGTCGAGGGCATCGGCCCGCTGGGCCTGTCGGCCAGCGCCCAGTGGAGCTTCACCGTCGACCGCACTCCCCCACCGCTGGCAGTCAGCGAGCCGGCAGCGGACACGGTCATCGTCGCCGAGCGCGACCTGCCCATGGCCGTGCGCACCGAGCCCGGGGCGCAGGTCGTGGTGGTCGGGGGAGCCGCCCTGACCCCGATCGAGCTGGGCGACCGTGGTCGTGGCCGAGCTCGGGTCGCGCTGCGTGAGGGCAGCCAGGTGCTGCGGATCGTCAGCACGGACCCCGCCGGCAACCAGACCGTCGTCGAGCGGCGCGTGCTCGTCGACACCGAGGCGCCGCGCGTGCGCCTGGACATGCCCGAGGTCCTGGACAGCCCCCGGCCGGAGGTGGTTTTCGAGGCCACCGACACCTCCGGGATCGAGGTCGTCGAGGTGTCCCTCGGAGGGCGCACCCTGAACCCCAGCATCGAGGCCGAGCCATGGACGGGCCCCTTCGGCGAACAGGACGCCAGCACCGAGGCGGCCCCTGCGGCCACGACAGATGCA
>SKUG01000069.1 GCA_007122215.1 Thermoleophilia bacterium
AATTCGACCGCGGATGCTCCGGCTGCGACCGCCGGCGCGAGGCGTTGCGAGACGAGACGTGGCGAGGCGAGACGTGGCGAGGCGTTGCGTGGCGAGGCGTGTCGTTCCGAGGCGAGATGTGCCGGGGAGAGAGAGGTCGCGGCGCGGGGTGGGGCCGGTGATCGGAGCCGGCGAACGGCGCGGGTGAACCGGGCCAGCACCCCGGGCGGGCGAACGGGGGTGAACCGAGCCGGACGACCGGGCGGGTGAACCGGGTCGGTAGACCGGGGGCCGTGCGAGCGGGGAGGTGCGAGCCGGACCGTGCGAGGCGGGCCGTGCGAGGCGGGGCACATGAGCCGGGGCGTGCGAGCCGGGCGGCGCGCCGATATGGTCGGGGACCATGGAGATCACCTGGTACACCGCGATGTCGATGGACGGCCGCCTCGCAAGCGCCGACCACTCGCTCGCATTCCTCGACCTGATCGGCCACCGCGACGATGCAGAGCGGGAGTTTCCCGACTTCATCGAGACCATCGATGCGGTGCTGATCGGTGCCAACACCATGCGCTGGCTGCTCGACCGCGGCCACGGCTGGCCCCACGGCGACCTGCCGACCTGGCTGGTCACCCACGACGAGCAGCTCGACGAGCGGATCGGCTCGACGGACCAGCCCGTGGTCGTGCACCGCGGAGAGGTCCACCAGGCCGTCGAGCAGATGCGCGAGGCCGGCCACCGCCGCGTCTGGCTCTGCGGCGGCGGCAGCATCGCCGGCCAGCTGCTGCGGGCCGACCTGCTCGACGAGGTCAACGCCACCGTCGCCCCTGCGATCGTCGGCTCCGGCCCCGCCCTCGCCGAGGGCCAGAACCTGCCCCTGCGCCGCTTCACGCTCACCCAGTGCGAGCCGATCGGGGGCGATGCGGCACGCCTCGTGTGGCGCCGTGACCGCTGACGCAACCACCCCCATCCTGCCGGACGAGTGGGCCCACAACCACCGCACCCTGCTCGGGCTCGTGCTCGCCGAGGGGGGCCTCCTGCTCGTGTTCGGGCTGGCCATGGCGATGCTGGTGACCGGCACCGTGCCCGTCACCGGTGGCGCCATCGCCGCTGCAGGCCTGGCGCTGCTGCCCCTGCCCATCCTGGTCGCGATCCCGCTCTGGCTGGACCGCTTCGAGCCCGAGCCTGCCGGGCTGCTCGTTCGCTGCTTCCTCTGGGGCGCCGGCTACTCGGTGATCGTTGCGATCATCGCCAACGAGGCGACCGCCGCCACCCTGGGCGAGTGGTACGCGTCATCGCTCAGCGCCCCGCTGGTCGAGGAGGCCGCCAAGGGCGCCGCCGTGCTGACGGTGATGGTCCGCGCCCGCGAGCACTTCGACGGCGTGCTCGACGGCATCGTCTACGCCTTCATGGCGGCGCTGGGGTTCGCCGTGGTCGAGGACGCCGCCTACTACCTCTTCGCGCTGTACGAGGAGGGGCCGGAGGCGATGCTCGAGACCTTCGTGGCGCGGGGGATGCTCGGGCTGCTCGGACACCCGCTGTTCACGGCCTTCATCGGGATCGGGATCGGGATCGCCTACCGGCTGCGCAGCCGCGGCGGGCAGGTCGCCGCCGTCGGGGCCGGCTACGTCGTCGCGGTCGCCCTGCACTCGGGCTGGAACACCGCCGCGGGCATCGCGGACGAGTTCGACGACCTCGAGCCGCTCGCGGCGATGCTGGCCATCAACACCGGGCTCGCGGTGCTCCTGCTGCTGCTGATGGTCGCCCTCAGCCGGGTCGAGCGGCGGATCGTCCGCCGCGGGCTCGAGCCCGAGCTCGCTGCCAGCCGGCTCGGCGATGCCCACCTCGAGGTCGTGCTCGGCACGCGCGCCCGCATCCACAGCTGGCGGCACGCCCGCCGGCTCGGCAGCGATGCCACGCTCGCCCGCCGTGGCCTGATCCTCAGCGCCACCCAGCTCGCCCGCTTCCGCCACCGGGAGCAGGACGCGCTGGCCGCCGGCAGCGAGCCGGAGCGGGCCCGGGAGGAGCTGCTCGTGGCGCAGCTCCAGCACAACCGCCGGATCGTCGATGCCATCCCCGGGCTCGCTGCCGCCGCCTGAGCTGCGCCAGACGCCCGGCCAGGGCTCGCACCGGCTCGGGACGGTGCGCTATGCTATGGGCTACTGCATGGTGGGCGTAGCTCAGTTGGTAGAGCTCCTGGTTGTGGTCCAGGCGGTCGTGGGTTCGAGCCCCATCGCTCACCCCTCATGCACGCCGGCGGGCGTAGTTCAACGGTAGAACCTGAGCCTTCCAAGCTCATGATGTGGGTTCGATTCCCATCGCCCGCTCCTCTCGCCCCGTGGCGTCCCCTGCCCCCACGCCGCATCCCGATGTAGGCTCGCCGGGGCATGCACCTCCACCACCACGACCACGGGCATGGCCACCACGGCCCCGACGACCCGTCCCGGATCGACCGCACCCGCTTCCTCGCGGCAGCTGCGATCCTCACCGTCTTCCTCGTGGTGCAGGTCATTGGCGGAGTCGTCTTCAACTCGCTCGCGCTGCTGTCGGACTCGGTTCACATGCTCGGGGACATCGGAGCGATCCTGCTCGCCCTGACCGCCGCGCGCCTCGCCGCCCGCCCCGTCTCGGGCACACGGACCTACGGCATGGGGCGGGCCGAGCTGCTCGCAGCCCTCATCAACGGCGCCACCCTGCTCGGTGCCGCCACCTGGATCCTGATCGAGGGCGTACGCCGGCTCGGCTCGGGCACCGGCGAGGTCGACGGGCTCGGCGTGCTCGTGGTCGCCACCGCGGGCCTGCTCGCAAACATCGTTGCCGCATGGCTGCTGGCCTCCGCAGCCCGCGACAACATCAACGCCCGCGCCGCGATGCAGCACGCCCTGCTCGACGCGGCCAGCTCGGTGGCGGTGATCGCAGGCGGCCTTGCGATCTGGCTCGGCGGCTGGACGATCGTCGACCCGCTGCTGGGGATCCTGATCGGCATCGTCGC
>SKUG01000089.1 GCA_007122215.1 Thermoleophilia bacterium
AGGGAGCGTGCGGCATGACGGCCCGGCAGGTGCTCATCACCATCGACAGCCTGCTGCCCGGCGGGGCCGAGCGGATGGCAGCCACGCTCGCTGCCGGGCTCGACCGCAGCCGCTACGAGCCCACGGTGCTGGTCACCCGCAGCAGCGGGCCGCTGCAGTCGATCCTCGACGAGGCGGGCATCCCCGTCGAGGTGCTCGGCCGCACCCGCCGGCTCGACATCGCCGCGATGCGCCGAGCCGTGGCGATCGCCCGCCGCGCAGACCTCATCCACTCGCACAAGTTCGCCAACAACGTGCTCAGCGCGCTGGTCGCCGCCCGTGCGCGGCGGCCGCTGGTCGTGCACGAGCACAACTGGTCGGGGGATGGCTCGCGCCTGCGGCCCCTGCTCGACCGGCAGCTGCTCGGCCGCCGCGCCGAGGCCTACGTCTGCTGCGGGCACGCGGTCGCCGAGACCGTCCGCGCCCACGGCGTCCCCACCAGCCGCATCCAGGTGGTCCCGAACGCGATCGAGCCCGGCATCCCCCATCCCCGGGCAGGTGCGCGACGCATGCTGGGGATCCCCGAGGATCGCGTGGTGCTCGGGATGCTCACCCGCCTGCGCCCCGAGAAGGGCGTCGACGTGCTGCTCGAGGCGCTCGCGATGCTGCCCGCGCCCCGGCCGCTGGCCTGCATCCTCGGGGATGGTCCCGAGCGGGCAGCCATCGAGCAGCGCATCGCCGCCCTCGGGCTCTCAGGCGACGTCCTGCTCGCCGGCCACCGCGACGATGCCCCCCGGCTGGCAGCGGCCTTCGACGTGGGCGTGGTGCCCTCCCGCTGGGAGGGGCTGCCGCTGGCCGCTCTCGAGGTGATGCACGCCGACCGGCCACTGGTCGCCTCGGCCGTCGGGGAGCTCCCCCGGCTGCTCGAGCCCGGGCGCGGCATCGTCGTGCCAGCGGGCGATCCCGCCGCGCTCGCTGCGGCCCTGGGCCGGCTCGCTGGCGATCCGCAGCTGCGCCACCAGCTCGGCCAGGCAGCGGGGGAGCACGTGCGCCGCGAGCACCTGCTGCCCGCGGTCAGCGAGCGCATCCAGGAGACCTACGACCAGGTGCTCGGCGCTGCCGGGCCCCAGCGCAGGGAGCGTGCAGCATGAGCGCATTCCGACGGGATCGACAGCTCCGATCGGGATTCGAGCCCGGCCGCCCCGAGGCCGGCTACTACAACGACCTGCGCGGCGTCGCCCGCGAGTACGGCAGCCCGCAGGAGGCGCTTGGCTGGCTCGAGGTGCTGCAGCTGCGCCGCGACCATGCCAACCCCGTGAGCATCCTCCAGCTCGGCCTCGGGGCCTGGCAGCTCGACCGCGACACCCCCGGGGAGGGCTGGGAGCACGTGGCACGGTCGGTCACCGCCTGGATCTCTGCCGATGCCACCGACGATGGGCTGCTGACCTACCGCTTCGACATGCCCCACACCTTCGAGCTTGCTGCCCCGTGGGCCTCCGCGCTCGCCCAGGGACAGGCCGCGAGCCTGCTCGTGCGGATGCCCGGCGTGCTGCCCCCCACGCGGGATGCAGAGCTGCTCGGGCTGCTCGCGGGCACGCTGCTCGGCGATGCCGGCGGGCTGCTCGTCGAGCTGCCGGAGGGGCCGATCCTCGAGGAGTACCCCACGAGCCCGCCCTCGCTCGTGCTCAACGGCGCGGTCTTCGCGACCTTCGGCCTGCTCGACCTTGCCGCCTGCGAGCGGCTGGCCCCGGACCTGGCCGAGCGCTGCGAGCAGATGGCCCGCGCCACCGCCGACACGATCGCCGCCACGCTCGGCGAGTGGGAGCTGCCCAGCGGCTGGACGGCCTACGACCGCCATCCCCACCCCATCCGCCACGTCGCGAGCCCCTTCTACCACGACCTGCACGTCGAGCTGGTGGGCGTGCTCGCCGAGCTGCTGCCCGACCCCGCCTTCGCCGTGCACCTGGAGCGCTGGCAGGCCGCCCGCGAGCGACGCCTAACCGTCGCTGCCGCGGTCGCCCGCAAGGTCGCGTTCCGGCTGCTGCGTCCCCGCTCGGGACGGAGGGCAGCATGAGGATCTGCTTCGTTGCCTGGCAGGGATCGATCCACACCCGTCGCTGGGTGTCGTGGTTTGCCGACCGCGGCTACGACGTGCACGTGGTCACCTGTGGCGGTGGCCCGACAAGGGGCAGCTCGAGCGTGCGCAGCGAGTCCGGCCGCACCCGCTACACGGTGCACGACCTCGGCGAGCCCTGGCCCGGGCGGGTCGGATACCTGCTGCGGATACCCCGGGTGCGGCGCCTGCTGCGGCGCCTCGACCCGGACGTCGTCCACGCACACTTCGCCACGAGCTACGGCCTGCTCGCCCGCAGCGCCGGGCTGCGCCCGCTGGTGGTCACCGCCCACGGCGACGACGTGCTGATCACGCCCCGCTCGGGGCCGATGCGCCGGGTGGTGCAGGGCGTGCTCGGAGCTGCCGAGCTGATCACCGTGCCGGCCGAGCACATGCAGCAGGCCGTGCACGAGCTCGTGCCCGACGCCGCCACGCCGGTGGAGGTCTTCCAGTACGGCGTCCCGGTGGAGGAGCTCATCCGCCGCAGCGAGCAGGCCTCGTGGCCCATGCCCGACGAGCCCGGGGCGCTGCGCGTGATCTCCACCCGTGCGCACCTCGAGCTCTACCGCATCGACCTGCTCATCGACGCCGTCGCCCGGATCGGCCAGGAGCGCCCCGTGCAGCTCGTGATCGCCGGCAGCGGCCCGCTCACCGCTCAGCTCGCCCGCCACGCCTCCGAGGCGCTCGGGGAGCGTGCGCTGCTGGTCGGGCACCTGCCCCCGGTCGAGCTCGACGCGATGGTGGCAGCCGCCGACATCTTCGGCAGCATCGCCGACAGCGACGGCACCTCCCTGTCGCTGCTCGAGGCGATGGCACTCGGTTCGATCCCGGTGGTGAGCGCGATCCCCGCCAACACCGCGTGGGTGGTGGA
>SKUG01000022.1 GCA_007122215.1 Thermoleophilia bacterium
GATCGCCTGGGCTGCCCGCAGCGGCCGGCTGCCCGCGCCACGGATGCTGGTGGCGACGATCGCCGCGCCCATGGGAGTCACCGCCTTCTTCACCTACCTGCTGGTGGCGCTGGGTGACTTCATGGCCGCCGTCCACGCCCAGGAGCAGTTCGGCCGCGAGATGTCGCTGGCCGGCCCGCTGGTCGCGGTCGGATCGGCCCTCCAGGACCTCGGGCAGGGAGTGCTCGGACCCTTCATCGAGCTCGTCGCGCTGGCGGTGGTCGTCGCGCTCGTGGTCGTCTTCGCACGCGGCGCGCAGGGACCGCTCGCCGAGCGCCGTGGCTGGGTGCTGTTCGCTGCCGGATCGCTGCTGCTGCCGCTGGCCACCGGGCTGGTCTGGCAGATCCCCCGCTTTGCCCTGCTGATCCCACCGGTCTTCTGGGCGCTGGGCATGCTCGGCCGCCACCAGGCGCTGCACCACGCCATGCTCGTGCTGCTGCCCATGGGCCTGGCGGTGCGCGTGGTCTTCGAGGTCGTGGGGGTGGCCCGCTGATGGAACAGCGACGCGACTCGCGGCGGGCACTGCACCTGGTGGCATCACGCTGGTACGTGGTGCTCGGCATCTGCGTGCTCGTGGTCGCCGCCGCCCTCGGCTACGTGCGCGTCTCCGAGCCGATCTACGAGACCCAGGCGCGGGTCACCTACACGCCCCCGCCGCGCGACGAGGGCCTCGGCAACGCCTACCCCAACACCGGGGACCGCACCGCCGACATGGAGACCCTCCGTGGCTACGCCGCGGGTGACCCGTCGCTGGTGGCCACGATCGCCGAGCAGGCCGGGGTCGAGGTCGGCGAGCTCGAGCAGGCGGTGCGCGTCCAGGTCGACGGGGGCAGCTCCCACCTGCTCTTCATCGCCCGCGGCGACAGCCCCGAGCAGGTCGCGCTGCTGGCCAACACCTACGCCAAGACCTTCGCCGAAAGCCGCAACTCGATCGCCAGCACCTCCCTGGGGCGGCGCATCAAGGTGCTCGAGGACGAGCTCGGCAAGATCGCCCGCACCGACGACACCGCATTCCTGCGGGCGACCATGCAGGCCGACCTGCAGGAGCTCCGGCAGAAGCGTGCGAGCGGCTTCGACGAGGCGCTCTCGGTGACCGAGGCCGCCATGCCCGACATGGCCGTCTGGCCGAACACCATCCTCATCGCCGCCGCATCGCTGGTGGTGGGGCTGGGGCTCGGGATCGGCGGTGCGCTCCTGATGGCGAGCTTCGACCGCAAGGTGCGCGAGGACGAGCTCGAGCTGCTGCCCCTGCCGGTCGCCGTCAAGGTGCCCCGCTCGGATCGCGCCCCGGCAGGCGAGCCGCTGTCCCCGGCCACCGGTGACGCAGCGGTGATGGACAGCTTCGCGGCGCACGGCTCGCGGCTGATGCTCAACGCCGCCGAGGGCCAGGCCTACACCGTGCTGGTCACCAGCGCCGTGGAGTCCGAGGCCAAGTCCTCGGTCGCCTCGCACCTGGCCGCATCGCTCGCCCAGACCGGGCGGCGCGTCGTGCTGATCGACGCCGACATGCGCCGTCCCACCCAGCACGTGGTTTTCCCCGTGCTCGCAGGGCGCCCCGGGCTCTCCCAGGTCCTCACCGGCCAGTCCGACGTCGAGCACGCGCTCACGCTCGTCGCGCCCAACCTCGCGGCGATCGGCGCCGGGGCCACCCACATCAACGCATCGTCCCTGGTGGCCTCGCTGGGCTTCCACACCATGCTCGAGCGGCTGTCGCAGATCAGCGGCGTGATCGTCATCGATGCCCCGCCCGTGCTGCCGGTCACCGACGCGCTCGCCCTGGCGCCGCGGGTCGACCACGTGCTCGTCTCGGTCCGCCTCGGGCGCAGCCACGTCGGTGAGGTCGAGGATGCCACCATGCGCCTGCAGAGCGCGGCAGCCACGCCGCAGTCGCTCGTGCTGGTCGGCGCCCAGAAGTCCCACCGCTACGGCTACGGCTACTCCAGCACCGACCCGGCCCGCCGCGCGCTCGGCAACCGTGGGGGCCCACCACCGCCCCCGGGGGGCGGCACGCCTCCGCCGCCGCCCAACGGAGGCGGCACCCCACCGCCCCCACCACCCGGAGGACAGCGAGCGGCCTAGGCGATGCCTCCCACCCCCTCGACACCAGCCGGCCGGGCTCCCCGGTCCACCACACGCGACGCGGCCGCCCTGGTGGCCGCTCGTGTCGTGTCTGCGGTCCTTGCATCGCTGACGTGGTTCGTGATCCTCAACACCGTCTCCCCGGCCGAGTACGGCAGCTACGCGCTGGCCACCGGCATGGCAGGCGTGCTCGTGGTGGCATGTGACCTCGGCCTCACGAGCTCGCTCGCCCGCTTCCTGGCCGAGGGCAGCGCCCGGCGCCGCACCGCGCTGCGCGTTGCCGGCATCCGCATCGGTCTCTCGCTGCTCGGGGCTGCGCTGCTGGCCGCGCTCGGGCTGCTCGTCCAGGCCGGCGTGGTGGGCCGCAGCGCCGAGGCACCGATCCTCGCGCCGCTGCTGCTGCTGGCCGCGCTGCTGGTGGTGACCCGCAGCCTTGCGGCATTCTCGGTGGGGGTGCTGCCCGCCCTGCAGCGCATCGGCTGGCTGGTGGCGCTGACGATCGCGCTGCCCCTGCTCGAGCTCGGCGGCGTGCTCGTGGCGCTGCGCAGCGGAGCCGGGGTCAGCGGTGCGCTGCTGGCAGCGGTGCTCGCGGCAGCGCTTGTGGGCCTGCTCGGACTGGTCGTGGTGCTCGCCTCCAGCGATGCGACGCTGCCATCGATCAGCATGCGGGACGTTGGCTCCTACAGCATGGTGATCTTCCTGGTCTGGATCGCCTACGCCGCGATGACCCAGGTCGACCAGGTCGTGATCTGGGGCTACCTCGGCGCGGAGGCAGTCGCTCCCTATGCCGCTGCCTGGCAGGTCGTGACGCTCCTGCACATGCCCGGGCTGGC